>CAZZDX010000136.1:0-8150 GCA_964653185.1 uncultured Bacteroidales bacterium | reverse complement strand
TTTCATTTTCCTATTTATTTTTTATATATTTCTATAACTTACTGTCCATCAATTTGTTACAAATAATGAGTCAGGAAGTTTGAATTTTTTTTTTTTAATGTTAGTATAAATGTGTTAGCTGTTATAGGTTATTTTGACACTCTTCTAAATACTAAAATTTTGGAAAACAAATTTTTCCAAAGCAATATTTAAATGAAGAAAAATAAAAATTTTATAATATCTATCAACTTATTTTAAAACGAAAAATTAAACGAGTTAAATTCAAACTATATTATATAAAAATTTAAACAAATGAAAAATAATACAACAAAGGTGTGTTTTTTAGCTGATCATCATTATCTATTAGATGATAGAATTTATTGGAAAGAGGCTTTATCATTGAAAAAAAATGGATATGATGTGTATTATATACTTGCTAGTAATAAAAATGAAAAAGGAATTACCGAAGAAGGAATAAATTTTATAAAAATTAAAAGAAAAATTTATGTAAGAAATAGATTTTTAAATTATTTGATTAATAAAATCCTTCCAGGAGGACTTTACTCAAAAATGTTCCAACAAGCTGCAGAAATAAAAGCTAATATTTATCACATTCACGACCTAAAAATAAATAAGATTGGAAAAAAAATAAAACTTCTCCCCTCCCAGCCAATTATCATTTATGACATACATGAACCTTATCCAGAAAATATACTTGATTACATAAATACAAAAGGAATATTTACTCTTATAAAAAAAATTTATGCCGAGTATATAAGATACTGGGAAAAAAAATGTGCGAAAAATTATGATTTTATCATTACCAATGAAGAAAATCTGAGAAACAAATTCCGTGAAAAGATTTCTTCTGACAAAGTTGATGTTATTTACAACTACACAAATCTTGAAAACACAAGAGAAAACATTGATTATAAAGATAAGATTTATGATGCCATATATTGCGGAGGTATAACTAAGCATCGTGGTGCGATTAAAATTTTGGAAGCTGCTAAAATTGTCGCAAGAGAAAAAAACAATCTGAAAGTATTATTTCTTGGTCCTTACTTCCCAGAAAATTTGAAATCTGAGATGCAGGAATTTATTAAAAAAAACAATATAGAAAAAAATGTAATTCTTCACGACTCAGTACCTTATTCCCGTGTTTCTGAATTTTATAATAAAAGTAAAATCGGTTTAGGAATATTTTTACCAATTAAGACACACAAAATAATACTTCAAATTAAAATATTTGAATATATGAACTACGGCTTACCTATTGTCGGAAGTAATTTCGGACATATCAACGACTATATTAAAAAGGAAAACGTTGGCATTACAGTAAATCCAGAGGAACCAAAAGAAATAGCAGGGGCAATTCTGAAAATACTGAACAATCCTGAACTATTTCAGAAATATAGTGATAACGGAATAGCAGCAGTTGATAAAAAATACAAATGGGATTTTATGGAAAAGAAATTAATCGGAATTTATTCGAATCTATTAAATCGGTAAAGAATATGGTGTACGACAATGGATTAATATTATATTTACAACATTTTTTTATCCATATTTCTTTTACAAAAAAAACTAAAAAAGAAGGAATATTCCCAAAATGTTGGATTTAAAAGAAAATAACACCAAATTTATAAAAGATTTAGGATGGTATCTGTTTGGCACTCTTATTTCGATGGGCATAGGTTTTATAAAAACTCCTATTTTTACAAGATACTTTACTCCTGAAGAATATGGTTACTTAGGTATCATAACTATAACTTTTTCATATATTTCTGTTTTTATATATTCGTGGCTTGCAAGTTGTTTATGGAGATATTATAATGCTTTCAAAATTAAAAATGACTTAAAATCTTTGTATTCAAACATGTTTAGCATTTTCCTTTCAGTAAGTTTGCTATTACTTATCATCTCTAGTATTTGGTATTTTTTAGCAGAAAACAAAACCGTAAAACAATTAATATTATTATCATTTCTGCTATATTTTATAAAAGAATTTATCGGCTTATACCTTATTATTATCAGACTTGAAGGTAAAGCGTTAAAGTACAATCTTATTCATTCATTAAGAGCTGTTCTGAACTTTGTTTTATTGTATCTGATGACCTTTGGCTATGGTTACAGGATTACCTCGGTATTAATAAGTGTCATCATAATAGATGTCATTGTTTTGTTATTTATCTTTTTAACAAATAAAGAAAATATATCCTTTTCTATCAGGAATATTTCTAGTAATATACTAAAAATGTTATTTAAGTTTGGCAGCGTGGGATTAATTACCGGTTTTTGCTATTTATTAATAACATCTAGCGACCGATATATTATCGCTCTGTTTACTGATATGTCAACTGTGGGTATATATAACCAAGTGTACAATATTTGTCAATTGAGTATTATTGCCCTGATAACGGTGTATTTTAATACAATTAATCCTTCGTTAAACAAAGAACTGGAAGTGAATTTTGAAAATTCCGACTACCTTATTTCAAAGTATATCTATATTTTCTTATTATTTGGACTTCCTCTTGTAACATACTTTTGCCTATTTTCAAAGGAAATGGCTATAATTTTATTAGGAGAAGAATTTAGAAGCGGAGATACTATAATGCCTTGGATTTTTTTAAGTGCTTTCCTTTATGGTCTGGTTATGTTTATAGAGTTAAAATTCAAATTTGCTAATAAGTTAAAAGCTATCGCAATCGGCATGTCTATTATAGCCGTTTTAAACATTATATTAAATTTTATTTTTATTCCTTTGTATAGTTATAAAATGGCGGCTATAACTACTTTTATTTCTTACCTGTTTTTGTTTGTTTATTTTTATTCACAAGATTCTGTGAGTTTTTTTAAGAATCATAAAAATGTTAAGCATGTAATATTGTTTATAACCATACTTTTCATTCAGGTTGTTGCTGATTTAATAATAAGAAAATATTTTTTTATCAGCATTTTTTATACTGTAGTAGAAGGATTTGTTTTTCTGCTGATATATTTAGTAATTTTGCAAAAGTATATTAAAAAAATAAATGTGCCAATGTGATATTGTTTAAATTTGACATAGACCCAAAATGTTATACAAAGTCGTGCATTAACTAATATCTTAAATTAAAATCTATTGAAATTTTAAAAAATAGTTGTAAATTTGTATTATCAAAATTTGCTTTTTGAAAAAAAAGTATTATATTTGTATGTTTTTTGTAGAGTTTAAAAAATATAGTAAATAAGTTTAAGCAATATAAATGCTGTTGGATATTATCAAACAATATAAATAATTAAATATAAAATATAAAATTATGAAAAATTTAAGCAAATTAATTAGAATAGTTTTTTTTCTGATTATTAGTCAATATTCAATAATCAATAATCAATTAAAAGCCCAAATTAGCCAGGGCGGAACACCTCCAAGTTTTATTTTAGATGAAAATTCTTCATCATTTAATGTTAGTAAGTCATTTAGTAAATCTCTTCCTATATACGAAGAAAAAGTATTGCCAAAACCTGATTTACAACAAATAATCAATGAAGATAAAATAAATGATAGTATTGGACTTCCGCCAAGAGTTGGCGTTTTATTGGAAGCAGGTTTTAATATGGAAAATTCAGGAACATGGACACTACTTCCTGATGGAAAAAAAATCTGGAGATTAAAAATGAGTTCAGATGGAGCAGAAGCATTAAATTTATATTTTGATGATTTTTATTTACCGCCAAAATCAAAGTTATTCTTATACAATCATGACAAATCCCATGTTATTGGTGCTTTTACTGAAATAAATAATAAAGAAAGCGGACGATTTGCCACAGAACTTGTTTATGGAGATGAAATAACAATTGAATATGTTGCTCCTAAAATGTATAAAACAAAAGGAACACAACTTCAGGCAAAAAATGTAAAGGATAAACCAATTTTAAGTATTTCTGAAATTGGTTATGCATACAGATATGTTTATGCTGATAACGGCTTAAAAATTGATGAATCCGGCTCTTGTGAAGTTGATATTAATTGTTCTGAAGGTGATGGCTGGCGAGATGAAGAAAGAGGTGTAGCAAGATTATTGTTTAAAGAAGGTGCCAGCTATTACTGGTGTACTGGCTCTCTTGTTAATAATACCTCTCAGGATTTTAAAAACTATTTTTTACTCGCTTATCACTGTGGAGCTGTTGCTTCTGCAGCTGATAAAGACGAGTGGATATTTTATTTTAATTATCAGAAAAGTGATTGTGGTTCCGGAACATATAGCGAAGCAAATTCTGTTACAGGTTGCACAATGAAAGCTAGTATGAATATTGATGGTGGATCTGATGGACAACTTCTTGAACTTAGCGCAACACCTGATGATGCCAACCCTACATGGGAGCCATATTATAATGGTTGGGACAGAACAAATACAGCTGCTACAAGTGGTGTAGGTATTCATCATCCTGCCGGTGATTGTAAAAAAATCTCTACTAGTACTAATACTGCTACAACAACAACATGGACTGGAACAGAAACAGGCGCTACCGGTGCTCACTGGGATGTTGATTATTTTGCTACTGCTAATGGACATGGAGAAGTAGAAGGCGGAAGTTCAGGTTCTCCTTTTTTTAATCAGGATAAAAGAGTGGTTGGTACTTTAACCGGTGGAAGTTCATCTTGTACCGAGCATAGTGATGCAGGTTATACAAATGATTATGGTAAATTTTGGTACCACTGGGACCAATATGGTGCTACTGATGTCGATCAGTTAAAACCTTGGTTAGACCCTACAAGCACTGGTGCTACAACTTTGGATGGAATGGATATTTATACAGGAAAACCCAATTTTACCGGCTCACCTACAACCATTTATCAAGGCGATAGCGTTAATTTTACTGACTTAACTCCTAATAATCCTGTGTCATGGACATGGAATTTCTCCGGCGGAACTCCAGGATCTTCTGCTATACAAAATCCTCCGGATATCTTTTATTATTCACAAGGAAGTTATGCTGTCTCTCTAAAAGCAACTAATGATAACGGCACTGATACAGAAGAAAAAACTGATTATATTACTGTCCTGCCCGGCGGACCTAGTGACACACTCTGGTGGGCTGACTTCTCTAATACTTCTGCATGGACAATAACTGATGAAAGTACAGGACCACCAAGCGGTGATATATGGACAATTGGCACCGCTGGTCCACAAGGAAGCTATCCAATAGGTCCAATTGCATCTACCACCGCTTCTAATAACTTTGCTTTATTTGACTCTGATTTCCTTTGTAGTGGTAATCAAAATACAAATCTTACTACAACTAATTCTATTGGCGATTTTACTAGTTATGAGACAGTTACTTTAAAATTTCAACAATTTTACAGAAGATATTATGATAGCACTTTTGTTTATATCAGTAATGATCATACAAACTGGACAAAATATGATATTAATGAAACTCTTGCGCCTAATGATTTTACCTCTAATCCTGATTATGCAAGTATAGATATTTCTGCCACAGCAGCCGGACAATCAACAGTTTGGATAAGATTTAATTTCTATAGTCCTTCAGGTATGGCTGGCGGAAATGAAGGTTGCGGTTATGCCTGGATGATTGACGATATTGTTGTTGAAGGTATTGCTGCTGGCTCAACTCCACCAATTACTGATTTTACTGCCACTACTTCAACACATATACTTGAAGGAGGAACAGTTGATTTTAGCGAACAAACTAGTTATGCTACTAGCTGGGATTGGACTTTCCAAGGCGGAACACCTTCTTCTTCTACTGCTCAAAATCCTGTAGCAATAACTTATAATAATGAAGGAACTTATGCTGTTACTCTCAAAGCTACAAATAGTAATGGTTATACCACTGAAACAAAAACTGATTATATAAATGTTTATCATAATTGTACACAATTATCAAATTTATATGATGATGACCAAATAACTTATTATGGAGCTAGTGGTGGCGGTTATATTGCCGGACATAATGGATATAATATGCAGTATAATGCTGAAAGATATGATATAGGAACTTTAACTGCAAAAATAAAATCTGTTGATTATGCTGTTGCTGTTGCTGATATTGTTGGAGGTAATACTCATGTAACTTTTAAAATCTGGAGTGAAGTTGCTGATACTCCAAGTGTTGTTTTATACTCTTCCACACCTATGCTCGTTAGTAGTTTTGACGTAGGATATATTAATTCAATTGACTTTGCACCGGTATCTGTTTCCGGCTCTTTCTTTGTTGGCTTTCAATATGAATATGTTGCAAGTAATGATACTTTTGCTTTATATATGGCAGCTGACAGGGCTAACCATCCAAGCACTGCTTATACAACTTATAATGGTAAATGGAACGCTATGGCTGATTTGTGGGGGACAAAATCTTCACTCTGGATTGAACCTGTGTATTGTGCTGATATTGCAAATGATCCTCCTCACGTGGATTTCTTTGCTGACGAAACAGAGCTTTCTCCGGGAGGTTCAACTAATTTTACAGATCAATCAACAGGAGGAAACCCGCCTAGTGCATGGGACTGGACTTTTTCCGGCGGCTCACCAGGTACAGATAATATTCAAAACCCAACCAGTATTAGTTATGCCTCTTCAGGAATGTATGATGTTAAGTTAATAGCTACAAATGGAGATGGTTCTGATACCTTAACAAAATATAATTATATTAATGTTACCGGTAACCCTGTTACTATTGTAAAATGGGATTTTGCAGATAATAATAATCTTGCAGATGATGGAATCACAGGCAATATAGGTGTAAAAACAACATCAGTTACAGGTGCTGTTCTTAATAACTGGACAGGTAAAGGAGATGCAGATACATGGGCTACCGGTAGTGGTACAAAATGGTGGGAATGTGAATTCCTGACAACCGGTTATAGTAATATAACAGTTTCATCTAAACAATGGGGTAGCGCTACTACATCACCAAGAGATTTCAAACTTCAATACAAAGTAGGAGTTGCCGGAGACTGGACAGACGTAGCAGGCGCTAGTGTTACTTGCGCAGTTCTTGACGGTGGTGCATCAGGCACTTTAGATAATGTATCTTTACCCGCTGAATGTAATGATAAAGCGTCTGTTTATCTCAGATGGATTATGACTTCAAATACAGGCATTGGTGGTGCTGGAATACTGAATAGTAAAATGTCTTATATTGATGATATTATTGTTGTTTCTGTTCCTTGCAATAATGCAGGTGCTGCTGGCACAATTACAGGAACTTCAACTGTTTGTCAGGGACAAACCGGTGTTGCATTTTCTGTGCCTGTTATTACCAATGCTACAGATTATATATGGACAGGTCCAAGTGGATACACCATTGGATCCGGTGCATACACAAATTCTATCACACTTAATTTTGCTGATGATGCCACATCAGATACTATTGCAGTTTACGGTGTAAATAGCTGTAGTAATGGCACTATATCACCGGATTTTCTTATAACAGTTAATTCATTACCTGATGATGCAGGAGCAATTACAGGTACTCAGGTTGTAACACAAGGACAAAATGGAGTTGCATATTCTGTCCCGGTTATTTCCGGTGCTACCGGCTATGAATGGACTTTACCTGTTGGCGCTTCAATTGCAACTGGTGCAAATACAATTTCTATTACTGTTAATTTTTCCGGTTCTGCTGAATCAGGAAACATGACAGTTCATGGAACTAATAGTTGTGGTAATGGCACAGAATCATACTTTTATGCTATTACAGTAAATCCTGCTTCGGACCCACCGGTTGCTGATTTTACTGCTGATAATACAGATATATGTGAAGGAGACACAGTAAACTTTACTGATAATTCAACCAATGTTCCTACCAGCTGGTCATGGATATTCACAAACGGAACGCCAAACAGTTCAACAAATCAAAATCCTGCTAATATTATTTATAATACTGCCGGAACATACAATGTTTATTTATCAGATACTAATGCTTATGGTAATGATGATACTACAATGACTAATTATATTACAGTAAATCCGAATTTATCTGTAAGTGTAAGTATTTTAGAGTCAGCAAATCCAATATGTGAAGGGACAAATGTAACCTTTACTGCAACCCCGACAAACCAAGGTGCAACCCCAGTATATCAGTGGCAATTGAATGGAATAAATGTAGGAACAGATAGTCCGAATTATTCCTGTGATACTTTATCAGATGGAGCTCAG
>CAZZDX010000135.1:0-8356 GCA_964653185.1 uncultured Bacteroidales bacterium | reverse complement strand
TTGCCAATTCCATAATAATAGATGGAATAAATGACAGAATAACTTCTACAAGCGGGTATATTAATTTTGATAATATAAATCTTAAAGAAATTAATAAAATTACTGCTGATACAATTAATATTGGAAATATACAGGTAACGGGACAAAGTATTTTTGATAGTTTGCTGGTAAAGAACAATTTAACAGTAGGCGAACGTTCAGGCACAACAGGAGCATATTCTATGGTTGTTGGTGGCTCGGGATATGGGTTAGAAGCACCGGAAGCTTCAAATGCCGGAGCATTTGCACAGGGTTGTAACACAAAAGCAACAGGACTGGCATCTTTTAGCACAGGAGTTAGCACAAAAGCAACAGGAATGGCATCTTTTAGTACAGGAATTAATACAATAGCAAGTGGAGAATCTTCTTTTGCCGGTGGACATGATGATGCAGGCGGAAATCGTTTCGTAGTGGCATCAGGAAAAGGTGCTTTTAATTATTCAGCTATTGGTAGCGGTTATATAAGAGTAGGTGCAGCAGCAAAAAATTCAGCCATACTTGGAGGTAAAGATCACTCAATAGATACTCTCGCTGAAAATTCAGGAATATTTTGCGGGAGAAATAATACAATATTTGTCTCACCAACGCAAGCTCCTCCAATGCAAACAGTTATTATAGGAGGTGAAAATATTACAGCAACAGAACCAAATACTGTTTATGTGCCTGATTTAATAGCCATGGGCTCAATAACTGCTGAAAATATGAACGTAACAGGACAAACTGTGTTTGATAGTTTGCAGGTAAACAATAAAATTAAAATAGGTAATTCAATTGTTATTGAAAATACTGATCTTAATAATATTTATACGACAGCTACTTCCGGACATCTATATTTACAGAGTTTAGACAATATTGATGATCAATATACAATAATAAATGCAAATAATAAAGGTAAAGTCGGTATTGGAACGGATAATCCACATGAAAAATTACAAATAGGAAATGAATTTGTATTACATGATGGTGAAACAAAACGTATAGGAAGAAATGTATATTGGGATGGCACCCAAGATAAGAGAATAAATGATGGAAGTGCCTCTGCATTAAATTTTGATACTCATGCTATTTCTTTATTAACAGCAGAAGAAGGTATGAGCGAGTCGTCTATAGACTGGATAAATGCACTAGTTATTATAAGTTTATAGAGCAGGAGCCAGGTTCCGGTGGTCTATAGACTGGATAAATGCACTAGTTATTATAAGAGATAATTGTAATTATCTTGGCCCTGATGTTTGTACGATAGTTGGTATAGGAACGGATATCCCTGAGGCTAACCTTCATATAAAAGGAAAAACATTTTTACCTGCACCACCGCCGCCACCACCACCTCCTCCTCCACCACCTGATGAAACTATTTCAGAAAAATCAGTATCAATTTTATTAGAGGAAGAGATTATAGGAGGTGCTAATCCAAGAACTGCAAAATGGTTATTACAAAATTCTGGGGTAGATAAAAGATTTTTTATAGCTGCTTCACCTGATGATGCTCCTTTTAAAACGGTATTAACTTTAACAGAAGATGGTAAGGTTGGCATTGGAACGACTACTCCTTCACATAATTTAACGATATATTCTGATATGCCACCAATACCTGATAATGGAGAGCCCCATTCCTCGTTGCAATTAACAAATTTATCAACTGGTAATACATCAAATGATGGATTATTATTATCCATGGAAAATCACACCGTTATATTATTAAATCAGGAAGCTTTTGGAGGTATGGGAGGAATACAATTTAGAGCATCTAATTTTCAATTTATGAACCCATCTTCTACTGTACTCAAATATTTGGGATAATGGTAGTGTTAGCATTGGGAATGTTTTTCCTGCTCCAGTCGACAAATTAACAGTTGATGGAAAAATATTATGCGAAAAAGTAAAAGTTGTTGCCGATATTACGGTTCCTGATTATGTTTTTGATAAAGATTATCCACTACTGCCTATTGATAAATTGAAACCATACATTGATAAGAATAAACATTTACCTGATGTGCCTTCTGCTGAAGAAATGAAAAAAAATGGATTAGATTTAGGTGAAATAGCTATTATTTTATTAAAAAAAATAGAAGAAAATACACTTTATATAATTGAGCAAAATGAAAATATTGAAGAACAAGCCAAACAGATTGAAGAATTGAAAAAAGAAAATAAAAAACTGAAATCGATAATTGATAAAATATTAAATAATAAATAAAATTTTTAGTAATATAAAAATGACAAATAGACGACTCAAAATACTAATGATAATCATTTTAATGTTTTTTGCTGCCAAAATAAAGTCACAAGACATTGACACAGTAATAAGCAAGAAAATTATTATAAATACTTCTCCTTTGGCTTATTTCCCTGACATATTAGGATCTGGCAACTTCAACATTGGTGCTGAAATATATCTAAAAAACAGAACTTCATTGGACATTAACTTGGGTTACATCGCTTCTTACGGTCCTACAAGTGGTGATTGGTATGGGATTAGTACAGTAGATAATAATGGATTTAAAATAAACATGGAATCAAAAAAATACCTGAATAAACACAAAATAATTGAGCCGGTTATTTTGCTTATTTGGCCTATGATTTTCCAGCTAAATAGTTTAGAACTCCAAAATTCTGGTTACTATTTTTCAATACATACATTTTATCAGTGGACACAAACAAAAAGTGATGAAAGAGTTGTGGACTATATTACAGACACTCCTCATCCTAATTCTACTTACTATAAAGTTAATTATTATACTGTTAACAGAAATAAGACAGGTATTAATATAAAATTTGGTTATCAGGCAATAAAAAAATGTGGTTTTACTTTAGATCAAGCTATCGGACTTGGAATACAATATATATCAAGTTACTCAAATAATAAATTAGGAAATGGTAGTACAAAAGAGATGCTATGTTTTCCATTTTGGTTTATTCCTGTTTATAGAACATTTGAAAGCGGATCAGGTTTTTTTCCGAGTTTTGTTTACACCATAAAAATTGGTTGGAGTTTTTATAAAAAATAAAATATTATAGAAAAATGAAACAAATAAAAATTAGAACAATTATTTTACTATTATTTTTTGTTTTTGTACAAAATGATAGTTATTGTACGGTATTTATGCTATCTCATTATGTTACGCAAAATTATTATCAGCAGGAGTGTGAAATTGTTTATTTTGCTAAAATAGATTGGACTGTAAATGAAATAAATAACGACTATTTTGAAATAAGAAGAACTACCGACCCCGATTGGAATAGTTGGACTACGATAAGTGGACAAATAAATGGATGTGGATGGTGCGCAAGCCAATCATATACATATATTGATAATGGGCCATTTTCAACTGGTGTCACTTATTATTACAGATTAAAAGCAGTTGGGGGATGGGGACAAGTAAAGCTAATGGATTTAGGACAGGTATCTTTTCCTGAACCAATTAGTAAAGATTGGAAAAACCAAACTACAGCTTATATTATTGAAAGTTCTACCCCAAGTAATCCTTATAATTATAACTGGCATGAAGTTTCAAATATTATTCAAGGAGTTCATATTAATTTAATACCTGCTGAAAAAGTGCCAATATATGTTCAACAAGATAATGCTATTATAAATTTTACAACAAGAATTTCCAAATCAGAGGCTTTAAGTTTTATGGTTAGTGTTGAAGTTAATGTTAATAATCAAGGATATACCAGTATTTACCAAGGCAGTTCTAAACAAGATGTTGTATGGGATAATTCTACTTCTATTTTTAATACTTTATGTGACTACAATTTGAAAGTAAGATATGCTGATGCAGCAAGTGGTACAATTTATTATAGAGAATATGATATTCATGTTATTCCTGCTTCACAAAAATTATATAAAGATAATTATTGCAATACAATAAGAGTTTGGGAAGGGAATAATCTTGGTAATAATATACCTGTTGTTTTTTCTGAAGGATTTGATGCTTATGATATTACAACACAGGAATTCTATTATTTTGCAGCACAGGATATATTTGAGTGTTTAAGAAATAATGCTCATACAGCATATTTATTAGATTATACGTTTGGCACTCAAAGTATAAGAAATAATGCAGCATGTTTTGATGCAGCTGTGAGATATGTATCAAGCATAAATAATAATCAAAATGTTATTGCTGGTGGTGTAAGTATGGGAGGTTTAATTGCAAGATATGGCTTTGCAAAAGCAGAACATGATGATAATCCACTACCTGCATCAAAATTTGTTTCCGTTGATGGTCCTCAACAAGGTGCTGTAATTTCAAAGTCTCTCCAGGATTATAAAAAAGAAAATCAAGAAGGTGATGCTTTTGCAGAACATGCTTTGAATAATGATGCGGCTAAACAATTACTTAACTATAATACATACGATACTGGAGGTAGTATTCACAATACATTTTATTTAGAGCTAAATGCTTTAAATGGAGATGGATATCCACATTTAACTGAAAATATCGGTATTTCTTTTTCAAATAATAATCCTAATCCATATTCAGGTATATGGCTTGAAGTTGTATATGAAGATTGGTATACTAGTGGAACACAGGTGCAAGAAGATTTTGAGTTAGAGCCTGAAGAAAAAGTTGCAGGTTCTTATCTATGTGAAGATTTAACTGCTATGTCACCTATAATAATGCGTGCCATTGATTGGTATTGGAATCTTCTAGGAGTTACTATATTATTTAATTATCCTCATGTTTCAGTTATTCGTTATAAACATCCAGCCTATATTCCATATAGCAGTGCTTTAGATATTGTAAATGGTGAATCAAAATTTGATGTAACAATAGAACCATCTGTAACAAGTTTTCATGATGTAGTTCCTGTGGATATTATCAATCCACTTGTCAATGCAATTATTTTTGATAATAATAAATTTTTACAGAATGAAACAATTTATGATAACCAAGATTTTTATGCCATTCAGAGTATCACTGCAGGAAGTAATGTTACAAATTCCTTGCCTTTTGGTGACTTTATTATAGATGATGGAGCAAATGTAACATTTAATGCAGGGGAAGAGATTAATTTAGAACCTGGATTTGAATCAGGTTATAATTTTGAAACATTTATAGGTGATATTAATTTTATTTATTGTGATTTTAAAAATAAAATGCTAATTGTCAATAATGAACCAGATACTACAGATTATTTGCCAAGAGAAATAGAAAATAATGATGAGTTGTTAAATAATATTTTTGAATCCCATCCCAACCCTTTCAACAACTCAACACAAATAATATTTAGCATAGAAGAAACAACTAATGTGAGATTATACATAACCAATATTTATGGAATAGAGGTCTTGGAATTAATTAACAATGAGCTTGCAAAAGGCATTCATAATATAAACATCAAGGGCTCTGCCTTGTCTTCCGGCATTTATTACTGCATCTTGGAAACCAAAGACAGCAGGAAGCATATAAAGTTGGTGAAGCTGTGAAATTATATATTTTGGGTAGAATTTAAACCTGATTTTACAGGGCATAATTTAGCATAAAAAATTATGAACTTAAAACTTTAAATGAAATAGAAAACTATATTAAATCCAATAAACATTTACCTGATGTGCCTTCAGCAGAAGAAATGAAAAAAAACGGTTTGGATTTGGGTGATATGGTTATTATATTACTAAAGAAAATAGAAGAAAACACACTTTATATTATTAAACAAAATAAAGAAATAGAAAAACTAAAAAAGGAAAATCAGATATTAAAAGAAAAATGAGATCTTTAATCTTAATATTATTTCTGAATATAGTAAATATTAATTTATTTGCCCAGGATTTAACAGATAGCATTAATCCTAATACTAAATTTAGAAAAAATGCTGTTTTTATAGAAATTGGGGGTAGCAGTTTTTTTGGATTTAGTTTTAACTTTAAAAGAAATTTACTCCTTAACAAAGATATTTCATTATCTGGGTGTATAGGTGCAGGATTTTCTGTTAGTCCATATATATCATTGTCCCCATTGTTTCCCATTAGAGTAAATATAAATTTGAAAAATATTGAATTAGGAATAGGTATTAGTAATTTTATTAAATATGCTGATAAAAATATGGGTATTAATCAATTATTTCGGCCTATTGTATATGAATATAATTATGGAATTTTTAATTTAAACCCACATCCAATTATTGGATATAAAATTATAAATAAGAATAATATATCTTTTTATATAAGTATTTCAACACTTATTTTAATATGGAGAGAAGATAGCCCCTTAATAGTGCCTTGGATAGGTATAAAATATGTGGTTAGATTATAATATTTAATTTAGATGACTTCTATAAATTCAAATAATAATTTAACCGCAAAGATCGCAATGTATTGATTTTTAATTCTTTGCGGAAAATCTTTGCGTTCCTTGCAGTTTCAAAAAATACAATTTTTAGAAGTTCCCTTTATATATAAAAACATTAACAAAATAAAAAAATGAAAATAAAATTTTTTTTTATTACTTATAAGATAAAATTTATTATTCTTTCAGTTTTACTATCTTTTTATTGTATTAAAAATAACTTAAAAGGCCAAATAAGTAATATAATTCAGTCAGATTGTTCAGATTGTCTACCTTCGGAAGCACCTGATGTTTGGATAAATGCAGGCTGTGATGTCCTTAATAATGGAAATGGTGTATATATTAAAGAATGTATTGATGTAGCAGAGCCAGGATATGGTATAATAGCAGACGGTGCAACTGATAATTCTGTTGCACTTAATACAATTATTAATAGTACTGGACAAAGTGGATACACAATAATATATTTCCCAGCAGGAGCATATTATTTTAGTGGAACGATAACTTTAAATAAGAAATTTGTTATTCTTAAAGGCGCTGGTGGTGCAAATGCTCCTAACCAAACACATTTTCATTTCAATTTACCAGAAGGTACAGGAACCTGTATTAATATAATTGGTAATCATATAGGAATAGAAGATGTATATTTTATACAGGATGAATTGAGTTCATCTGAACATGAAGAAAAATACAATACAAATACAATTACAATAAATGGCAGTAATTGTTGGGTTAGAGGTGTTGAAAGTGTTCGTACACGTCGTTTTCATATAGGAATATATGGGAATAATAATACTATATCAGGTTGTTATCTTCATTCGGCAGAAAATTATTCTGATGATGGAGGCAGAGGATATGGAGTTTGCCTATCTGGTAATGCATATAATAATTTAATAGAAAATAATATTTTTAGTCACTTACGTCATTCTATAGTTTTACAATATTATGCCAAACTTAATGTTCTTGGATATAATTATAGTAGAGATCCACATGGATTTAACGGAGGTTATGATGGTACATTAAATTATTCTGAGCATTTAGCAGATTTATGTTTTCATGGACATGGTACACCTGGACCTACTGGAAATTTATGCGATGGAAATTATGTTGAAAGAATTAGATTAGATGCTTATGTCCATGATGGTGATTATAATGGAAGAAATAATACATTTTTTAGAAATGTAGCTATAGGAAGTCCTTTAAGCGTATATAAACCATTTAGTATAGCTCATGTAAATAAAAAGAATGAGAAAAAAGAACAGTACCGACAAAACATAGTAGGTTGTAGTGCAAGACCTAGTATAAAAACTTGGAATAAAATTAATTCAAAAGGTTATTATGCATACTGGTATCAAAAAGTAACTCCTTTCCCTTCACTTACACCTTATTTAATTCCTGAATGGACGGCAATTCCTTATGATCAATATTCTTATTACAAAACGAAAAAACCTGCTTTCTGGTATGATTGGATTAACTGGCCATATTATCCTGATAATAGTGACAATCCTGCAAAATATCGTTATGATAATGAAAGTTGCAAGATAATTCCAGCCGGTTGGAATCTTTATGAAAATATGTGCAGTCCTTGTATTTTTGACACAGGAATAGATATAACAGAAACACCTGCTTTACAACACGATTTTACAGCAACAGAATATATTACTGCTTCTTATGCTATACCCGATGCAGAACCGGTTACTTTTGCAGCAGGACAATATATAGAATTAAATCCCGGGTTTGAAACTTATGAAAATGGCACTTTTGAAGCTTATATTGACCCAACTATCAGCTGTGATTTTTGTAATAAAATGTTACTGGGAGATTATTATCCGGGTGCACAGGATTATTCTCCAAAACAAAAACCTGAAAAAGAAAAAATAAAAGAAAATAAAAATAACACTGTCTTTGAATGCCGACCTAACCCTTTCAACAACTCAACACAAATAATATTCAGCATAGAAGAAACAACCAACGTAAGATTATACATAACCAGTATTTATGGAATAGAGGTCTTGGAATTA
>CAZZDX010000134.1:0-8438 GCA_964653185.1 uncultured Bacteroidales bacterium | reverse complement strand
AACTCTGAAAATCTTGATGCGAATGAATTAATAGAAGTCCCCTTAACATTTAATTAAAAAAAACTTTTTTATTAAAACTTTTTTTGTATTTTTGAATTTCGCATAAAACACTATTACGTTAGGTGGCAATTAGTAAAAAAACCAATTAAAAACTTAAATAGAATTGAAAACATTTTGAATATTGCTCAAGCACAAGTTGATAGATAGTCTTTGAAATATTAACAACATATTATACTGAAAATGAATACAATTACCATAATACATATTTCCGATATACATTTTGGAAAGAATGAGTATGAGAATCAGGGATTAGTTTTGAATTCTTTTTTTAAAGATTTGGATTCTAAAATTGATGAAGTTAATAAAGATAATACCTATTGTATTATTTCTGGAGATTTAGTAAACGAGGGTAATTCCGATAATAAATATAATGATTTTTATGATAAATTTATTATCAAAATATTAAACCATGTACCCATTAGAAATATTTTTTGTATTCCTGGCAATCATGATCTTAATCGGAATTTTGTAAAAGACAATTTTAAAGATCATCAAGAAATTTTATCTAAGAATTATAGTGAAGGTGAGTTTAATGAGCTTCTAAAAACTAATGATAACATCTTATTAAAGAAATTTGCTACTTATGAAAAGTTTTGCACAGAAAAATTAAGCATGCCTAATTTTAATCTATATGGTTATTATGAATTATTAATACCAGAAATTAGTGTTTTCTTTCTTAATAGTGCTCTTTTTTCATCAGGCGGATATAAGGAAATTAAAGATGTAGGCATTTTAAAAATTGAAACTTCTGAATTGAACAAATGGATACAAGAAAATGATGGCAGAAAGAAAGTTGTAGTTATGCATCATCCAATAGAATACTTGACAAATTATGCACAAAAAGAATTGAAATCAATGTTAAAAGACAGCATAGATATTTTAATAACTGGGCATAACCATGATCAAGATTTAGAGCACAATTATATATCCGAAATGCATGGTTATATAAAATGTTCTTCTCCTCAGCTTTTTTCAAATAAAACTGAATTGAACGGATACTCACTTCTTAATTTTAACAATAATGAATTAACAAGCGTTGAGTACAGGCAATGGTCTCAAAGACAAAGAAAGTTCATGTCTGGTCAA
This sequence comes from uncultured Bacteroidales bacterium, assembly GCA_964653185.1. Classification (GTDB taxonomy): domain Bacteria; phylum Bacteroidota; class Bacteroidia; order Bacteroidales; family CAZZDX01; genus CAZZDX01. Next base: position 7,292 of record CAZZDX010000134.1, on the reverse strand, counting down.
GATTTTTCTGGCACTGATAATGGCATCCGGACATTTTCAAATTCCAAGATTACACCATCTGATTTAATTAGTGCTTGTTCATAAAGTCAAAATTTATACTAAATATTTAAAAATCACAAATCACAATAATCAAATTACAAATAAATCCCAATGACCAAAATTTCAATGTTTTAAACTGTTTTGGTCATTTAATAATTGAATTTTGAGATTTATTTGTTTTTTGGAATTTGCTATTTGGTGCTTTTAATTTGAAAAATGGCGACATTACGAACAAACACTAATTACTCAGAAATTATTTCGAAAGTTTCAAATGGCAATGAAGTCTTATTCGCGAATCCCTAATTGGGTTGAAAGAACATTAAGCACTCGTTTACCAAATTTTCATTCAAAAGAAAAAAATAAAAAATTGGATTATTTAAATATTATAAACAAACCTAGTAATTATCAAATAATTGCAGCTCCACAATTTGGACTTACCTGTTATGCAAGATATTTAGCAATGAAAGCTTGGGAAATCAAAAAAGAGAACTGGTTATATTTTAATTGTGAAATTTGGAGTTTGTCAAAACTTACTTCTGAAATTGATGATTCTTTGAACGAATACAATATTAAAAACACTAATGTAAAGTGTTTGTTGCTTGATAATTGGATAAACTCATTAAAAGGTTCGTTTAAAATATTTGAAAAATTGAAAAGATTATTTCCTGATATCCCCTTTATTATTTTGTCTAACTTTCATGATAAAATAATAATAAATGGGTTAGATACGGAAGAAAGCCATGAAGGATTTAAACAATTATATTTACGTGAACTTGATAGAAGTGGATTAAGAAAAATAGTACGTAATTTTAACGAGGAGCAACAAATCGCTGAAGAAAATCGTGTTTTAGAAAGGTTAGATTTAGACTTAACTGATTTAAACATACATCGAACTCCATTAAATTGTTTGCAATTATTATTGGCTTTTTTAAATAATTTTGAAGACAGGCCTATTAATCGTTCTAAGGTTTTTACTTATTTATTAAAACTAATTTTTGACAATCCGGGAAAATTATTTTATAGGGATACGTTAGATGAAGAAAACTGTATTTTTATATTAGGTTATTTCTGCGAATATCTTTTGAGGAGTAATAAAGAAGATTTTTCTGAAACTGAATTCCTTAATATTTCAATACCGTTTAGTAAAGAAAATTATAATACTTCTAATATATCTGATTTACTGCAAATTTTGAAAAATACTCAGATATTAGTAGAATATTATGGTAATTTAAAATTCCGTTTTTCTTATTGGATATATTATTTTGCTGCAGGAAGAATGAAGATATCAGATAAATTTTTAAAATATATGTTTGAGCAAAAACACTCTTTATATTCTCCTGAAATTATTGAATTCTATACAGGTACAGATGGATCACGTGAAGATGTTGCAAAAATGATAATTAATGAATTGGATAATTTAGCAGACAGTGTTCATTCTAAAATTGGATTGAAAGAAGACCTCAATCCATTTTTTGATATCAAATGGACATTAAATGAAACCGTACAAGGCATGACTCAAGAACAATTAGAGGAAAATGTACGTAAATCAAAATTGCCAGACGAAATTAAAGATGCTGTTGCTGATAAAGATTACAATAGTATAAGACCTTATAATCAAACGATTAATAATTTCCTTGAGGATTATGATGTAAAAAATCTAATGGATTTGACAAGATCTGCTTCTAGAGCTTTAAGAAATAGTGAATTTATATCACCTGAATTAAAAGAAAATATGGCACAAAGTATTTATAAAGCATGGAAAGAAATAATCCGAGTGCTTTTATTGATTGCACCTATCTTAGCTAAAAATGGCTTTGGAGGATTAGGTGGTGCTCGTTTTAAATTAAGTGAGGATTTTCCTAAAGAATATAGTGAATGTTTAAAAAGAGTCGTTATTGCAATGCCATTTAATGTTAAGAATTGGTATAAAGATGATGTTTTTTCAGACAAGATAATTTTACTATTAAAAAAGTATTTGATTGGTTATCCAGATCCTATTGTACGGCATATTATAGCTTTATTAATATGTTCTGGAAGGCCAAAAAAATGGCAAGAAATAATATCTGAATATATTGGGCAAATAGGCAAAAATTCATATTATTTAGGTGATTTATACGCAAATTTATGTGATAATTATAGCACTAAAATCATGTTACCATTAGATTATAAACAAACAGAAAACTTAATTAAATCTTGTTGGGTGAAACACCACACAGGTGTTCGCTTACCCGGTAAGAATACAATTTCTAAAGTTCCAAAGGACACATTACCTTCAAGAAATATAAAAGGTTTAGAATAAAAAAGTATAATATTTACTTAAATCATTTGGCTAGGGAAATAAGTTTAAGATAGATTCTTATGTTATACTTCTCAATTATTAATAGACGATATTTAATGATAAAACTGCCACTAACAGGAAAATTAAGCCAATGTCTTGCTAACGCTGCGTCACGTGGCTTTATTTCAAACGTTATGTGGCATTTTGGAAAACTGATAAAATAGTGTAACTTTGCAAAATGAAAAAAGAAGAATATTTAAATAAAATAATACTTGGTGATAATATAGACGTTTTAAATGAATTGTCTCCTAAATCCGTAGATTTAATTTTTGCTGACCCGCCATATAATTTACAATTAAAAAACGAACTATACAGACCTAATCAAACCAAAGTAGATGGCGTTTTTGACAAGTGGGACAAGTTTGACTCAATGAAAATTTATGATGAATTCACTCGTAAATGGTTATTGGGTTGCAAAAGAGTTTTAAAAGACGATGGTACAATTTGGGTAATTGGTAGCTATCATAATATTTATCGTGTTGGAGCAATAATGCAGGATGTTGGACTTTGGTTTTTAAATGATATTATTTGGATGAAAACCAACCCTATGCCAAATTTTAAAGGGACGAGATTTAATAATGCTCATGAAACTTTAATTTGGGCTTCAAAAAATAAAAATTCCAGATATACTTTTCATTATAAAACAATGAAAACATTTAATGATGATTTACAAATGAGAAGTGATTGGCATATTCCAATATGTAATGGAACTGAAAGAGTTAAATATAATGGAGAAAAGGCACATTCTACACAAAAACCCGCAGAATTACTTTTAAGAATAATTCTTTCCACTTCAAATATTGGAGATATTATTTTGGATCCTTTTATGGGAAGTGGGACAACTGGTGCTGTTGCCAAAAGATTAGGGCGTAATTTTGTAGGAATTGAAAAAGAAGAATTTTATACTAAAATTGCTACTGAAAGAATTGAAAAAATTAAACCAATAAAAGCAGAACTATTAAATTATAATCTTGAAATAAAACCACCAAAAGTTCCTTTTGGTAATTTAATTGAAAAAGGATTTATAAAAATCGGTGAACAATTGTTTAGCGGAGACAAAAAAAATATAGCGATTGTTAATGCAAATGCAAGTTTAAGTTTAAATGGTTCTGTTGGTTCAATACATAAAAAAGTAGCATAAAATAATTAAAATATGACAAAAGTAGAAGCAATAAAAAAAGTTCTTGAAAATAATAATGGAACAGCAACTTGGGAAATAATATACAACAATATTAGCAAATATTATCCTTTAATAAAATCATCTACTAGTTGGCAAGAAGGAATTAGAGGCGTTTTATATAGAGAATTGAAAAATAACAAAAATTTTAAAAAAATCAGTTTAGGAATTTATGCCCTTAAAGATTATAAAGAAGAAAATAAAAAAGCAATTATAGAGGATAAAATTAGAATGCACTCATATATTGAAGGTGTTTGTATTGAACTTGGTAATTTTGAAAAATATTTAACTTATACCGCAGATCCTTCAGCTAATTATAAAGATAACATATATTTAAAAGACCTGATTACTTTAAATAAAATACCACTTTTTACCTATAATGAAATTATTGATAGTGTAAAACGAATTGATGTTTTATGGTTTAATAAAAAAAGTTACAAATTTCCTAAAATAGCATATGAAGTAATTGATAGTATTGGAACATTAGAAAATGCGTTTTCAAGGACTTTTCAATTATCTGACTTTGCAACTAAATTTTTCTTAATAGGGAAAAAAGAGTTTAGGAAAAAATTTGATAAAATAGTTAATACGAAACCTTTTAACGAAATGCCTAACCGTTATAACTTTAAATCATACGAAGAAATTATTGATTTTTATGAAAAAAAAGTTGAAATTGAAAAAATAAAATTTTATTAAAATGAGAAGTGATTTTATATATTTAAAAGTTGAAGTTCCTGAAAATGCCACAGATTGTAATAAAATTAGAGAACAAGGTTTGTTTTTTGAGTATATTTCAGAAATACTGAATTTAAATAGGGAAAATATTACTGAAATTGATAAGGACAATTTTAAAAAAGAATTTGATTTATTTTTGAAAAATCAAAAATTGATTTAATTACAAAAGTTGCAAAATATCCAAACAGATATATTGGATTATTCCGACCAACAAAGCCAAAAGCAAAACTATTGCAAAATTTATTACAATCGCATGAAATTAGATTTGGTGATGCTTTTGAGAAATTAATTGAAGAATATTTGAAAGAAAATAATTTTATAATTTTAGATAATCGTTTTACTGATAAGGGTGGAGATAAATTAAATATTGACCAATTCTTCAAAAAGAATAATCACTATTATTTTATTGAGCAAAAGGTAAGAGATGACCATGATTCAACCAAAAAACGTGGACAAATTGATAATTTTGAGAAGAAATTAGAAGTTATCATAGACAAATTTGGAGATGATAATTTAAAAGGATTTTTTTATTTTATTGACCCTGACTTAATAAAAAATAAAAATTTCTATGAGGAAGAATTAGAAAAAATGTCAACAGATTATGGTGTAAAACTAATCAATTGTTATGGGAAACAACTATTTAAAAAATTGGACTTAGATCATATTTGGGAAGAAATAATAACTTATCTAAAGAAATGGAGAGATGAATTACCTGATACACCTGAAATCAACTTTGATAAAGAAGCAGAATATAGTTTTAACGAAATAAAGGATTTATCACCAAGTATATTTAGAAAATTATTTTCTAATGACGAATTATTTGAACAAATAGTAAAAACGATATTTCCAGAAAATAAAGTATTAAAAATGTTGATAAACTATTTTAACAATAAAAATACTAAAATATATAAAACACTGACAGAATTAATTGAATATAGAATAAAAAACGCCACATAACAAAGTATATAAAAAATAGGTGGATAGTAGGTTATTTCAGTCTAGTAGCTCGTCTCAAATTCATCACGGCTTGACAGGAAAGTGCTTCTAAATCGGCAACAAAAACATACCGCCAAACCGTTACAAGCAAGCGAAAAGAAGCACCTACACTAAAATATAAATTTTATTGCAAGATGTTTAATGATTATCTTTGCTTTTATTTAAAGAATATAAAATGAGTAATAAAACTAAACACAAAATCATAAATGGAGACAGTCGGCAAATGACTGAACTTGAAGACAAATCTGTTGATTTAGTTATTACTTCACCGCCATATTGGCAATTAAAGGACTATGGAACAGAAAATCAAATAGGATATAATGACAGTTATGAAGAATATATTAATAACTTAAATCTTGTTTGGAAAGAAAGTTACAGAGTTCTTAATAACGGATGTCGTTTGTGCGTTAATATTGGCGACCAATTTGCCAGAGCTGTATATTATGGCAGATATAAAGTTATTCCAATACGAACGGAAATAATAAAATTTTGTGAGTCCATAGGATTTGATTATATGGGTGCTATTATTTGGCAGAAAAAAACAACATCAAATACTACTGGTGGAGCTTCGTTAATGGGCAGCTATCCAACACCAAGAAATGGAATTTTATCTATTGATTATGAATTTATTTTATTATTCAAAAAACTTGGAACGCCTATAAAACCAAATAAAAACTTGAAAGAACAATCAAAAATGACTAAAGAAGAATGGAAAGAATATTTTACAGGTCATTGGAATTTTGGTGGAACAAAACAAGATGGACATATTGCAATGTTTCCAAAAGAATTACCGAAAAGATTGATAAAAATGTTTTCTTTTGTAGGTGATACTGTTCTTGACCCTTTTCTTGGTAGTGGAACAACTTCTCTTGCTGCAAAAAATTTGAATAGAAATTCCGTTGGTTATGAGATAAACCAGGACTTTATTCCTTATATAAAACGAAAATTAGATATAAATCAAAGTGATATTTTTAATTCAGATTATGAATTTATTATTCAAAATAATATAAAGATAAAATTCAAAGAAGAAATTGAAAAACTACCATATATTTTTAAGGACTTTCAGAAATTCGATAAAAAGACAGACCCTAAAAAACTTCAATTTGGCTCAAAAATTGACCAAAATGGCTCACAGCAAAGAGAAGAATATTTTTCTGTTAAGGAAATTATTACTCCTGAATTAGTTAAATTAAGCAATGACTTAATTGTCAGACTTATTGGGGTTAAAGAAAAAAAAGAAGTAAACGGAAAAGCAATTGAATTTTTACAACTCAAAACAAAAGGGCAAAAAGTTTTCCTGAAATATGATAACACTAAACACGATGAGAATAATCATTTAATGGTCTATTTGTATTTGAAAAATAAAACTTTTTTAAATGCTCATCTAATAAAGAATGGGTTTGCAGATGTCAACTTGTCTTTTAATTTTAAAAATAAAAACCGATTTATAAACTATTCTAAAGAAGCCCAATTATGAATGATGAACAACAAAAAATATGGGATTATTTAAATCAAAATGCCATTGGTTATGATAACAGAAAATCTTCTACGGAAATAAGAGATGCTTTGAATTTAGAAAGCGGTGGACCAACAAATGAACACGTTAGAAATTTAATCCGAGATATGATTTTTAATCATGGTTGTTTAATTGGAAGCTTGATGTTTAGAAAAGGGTATTGGATTATTGTAAATAAACAAGAATTAGAAAGGGTAATTAATCATTTAAACAGTAGAGCTAATGGTGTGAGAGAACGCGCAAATGTTTTACAGCAAAATTGGGATAATAGATATGAGTAAAAAAGTGATTATGAATATTGAAATTATTAAAGAAATCAAAGCAGAAATAAAAAGATTGAAGGAATGACGCCAGATTGTAACACAATGTTATTTAGTTAAGGTGTAACATATTGAATATCAGAATAGCACCACGCTTTAGCGTGGTGACTGATTTAGTAAATAAAATTTTTAGTCCGCTTCAGCGGACTTCTAATAACATACAAAAATTAA
>CAZZDX010000133.1:3233-8469 GCA_964653185.1 uncultured Bacteroidales bacterium | reverse complement strand
GTAACAAAATAAAGTATACAGAATTGACAAAGTTATTTTGTTTTTTTTCAAGGCACAAAATTTGCGAATAGCATAGCTATTTAAAAATTTTGTAACGAAGAAAAAAGGCAAAAGAACGAGTCAAAATGAATAGGTTATTTTGTTACAAACCCTTATACCTTAAACAGTTAAAATTTTAACCATTTATAATATAACACTTTGTTGAAATAATTGCATTTTTTTCAATCTTTACAATTTTTCAATAATAACTCTTAATTAGCAATAGCATACAGACCAATATTAAAACCAAGTAAATAAAAACGATAAAATAATGAAAGGAATAATTTTAGCAGGTGGCTCAGGAACGCGGTTATATCCTTTAACTTTAGCCATAAGCAAACAATTAATGCCTGTTTATGACAAGCCGATGATTTATTATCCTTTGTCTGTATTAATGATGTCAGGCATATCTGAAATTCTTATAATTTCTACTCCTTATGATTTACCTAACTTTAAAAAACTTTTAGGTGATGGCAAACAATTAGGATGCTCTTTTAAATATGCTGCTCAGGATACCCCAAATGGAATAGCACAAGCTTTTGTTGTTGGTGAAAAATTTATTGGCAAAGATAAAGTAGCTCTTATTCTTGGTGATAATATATTTTATGGTGCAGGACTTCAAAATCTTTTACTTGAAAATAATAATCCCGAAGGAGGTATTGTTTTTGCTTATTATGTGTTAAACCCTTACCGCTACGGTGTTGTGGAATTTGATAAAAACAAAAAAGTATTGTCAATAGAAGAAAAACCTAAAAATCCTAAGTCCAACTTTGCTATACCCGGATTATATTTTTATGATAATTCTGTAATTGAAGTTGCAAAAAAAATGAAACCCGGTAAACGCGGAGAATATGAAATTACTGATGTAAATAAATATTACTTGGAACATAATAAACTAAAAGTTGGCATTATAAGTCGTGGCACAGCATGGCTAGACACAGGAACTTTTAGATCTTTAATACAGGCAGGACAATATGTACAGATAATAGAAGAACGTCAAGGGTTAAAAATAGGATGTATAGAAGAAATTGCTTATAGAATGGGATTTATAAACAAAAATCAATTAAAAAAAATAGCTCAACCGCTATTAAAAAGTGGATATGGTAACTATTTATTAGATTTTATTGTATAAATTATACTATATTATATTATATTATAATTTATTTTTTTTAAATAATATTTTTATATTAAAATGAAATATAAAAGAAAAATTCTTATAACCGGAGGTGCTGGATTTATAGGCAGCGCATTGGTTGAAAAATTTATTGAGAATCCTGAAAATTTTGTTGTTATTGTTGATAATTTATCAACAGGAAATATCAAAAATCTATCTCATTTACCTAAAAATAACTGGCATTTTATTAAATGTAACGTAAACAGTTATCGTGATATAGCAGAGGTTATGCAATCTTTTAATTTTGATTATGTTTTTCATTATGCTGCTGTTGTTGGTGTTCAGCGAACTCAGGAAAAACCTATTGAGGTCTTAATGGATTTACAGGGCTTGGGATACATTTTAAATCTATGTAAAAATTCCGGTATAAAAAGAGTTTTCTTTTCATCCTCTTCCGAGGTCTATGGCACACCGATAGAATTCCCTCAAAATGAAAATACAACTCCTTTAAATTCAAGAATTCCTTATGCTATTGTCAAAAATGCAGGTGAGGTCTTTTTAAAATCTTTTAAAAAAGAATATAACCTTGACTATACTATTTTTAGATTTTTTAATACTTACGGACCAAAACAAAGCAATGATTTTGTCATATCACGCTTTATCGCATTAGCTTTAAAAAATCAAAATATTACTATTTATGGCGACGGACTGCAAACACGGACTTTCTGCTATATTGATGATAACATAGATGCCTGTCTTAATGCTTTTTACAATGATATTTTTGTTAATGATATAATTAATATTGGTAATGATAATGAAATTACAATTCTTGACCTGGCAAAAAAAATTATTAATATAACAAATTCAAAGTCCAAAATAATTCATCTGCCTCCTTTAAAAGAAGGTGATATGAAAAGACGTTTGCCTGATATAACTAAAACTAAATATTTATTAAACAGGAAACTTGTTACACTTGACCAGGGTATAAAAAATATTATTGACAGTCCTGAATTTATAAAGTTTTTTCCTGTCAATAATTAAAAAACTGTATCTATTCACCCCGTAGGAAATATCTAACGATATTAACCCCATAGATATACTTTGCATAATACATACAGTCATTTATAGTCATTTGGCTTTGCCGTCATTCATAGTCATTTGTTCGCTACGCCGCTCACTATCATTAATAATTTTAAGTATTTTAAGTATTTTAGGCATTTCTTTATGATATAAAACAGCAAACATTTTTGACGGGCTGAATAGTTACAAAAAACTTAGTATAAATATATAAAATGTATTCTATAGAATTTTTACAAAATAAGATAAAGCAAGCATTAGTTGCTCAAAATTTCAATCTTAATCCTTCACAATTATATAATCCTATCTCTTATACAATTTCATTTGGCGGCAAACGAATGCGACCTGTTTTAGTGCTAATGGCTTGTAATCTGTTTAAAGAAGATATTGAAAACGCTGTGTTGCCGGCTTTAGGAATAGAGATGTTTCATAATTTTACTCTTATACACGATGACATTATGGATAATGCTCCTCTGAGAAGAGGAAGAGAAACTGTTTATAAAAAATGGAATACTAATATAGCCATACTTTCAGGCGACACTATGTTTGCCTTGGCTTATAAATATTTTATTAATACTGAAAAAAAAATCCTTGCCCAAGTTTTAAAAATCTTTAATCAGGCAGCTGTTAATGTATGCGAAGGACAACAATATGATATGGATTTTGAAACAACAAATAATGTTTCCGTAAAAGATTATATTGAAATGATACGGCTAAAAACAGCTGTTTTGTTAGCTGCAAGTTTAAAGATTGGTGCAGTAATAGGTGGTGCAAATAAAAAAGATGCTGATAATATATACAAATTTGGCGAAAATATCGGATTAGCTTTCCAACTAAAAGATGACCTGTTAGATACATTTGGTAATCAAAAAAAATTTGGTAAAAAAATAGGTGGAGATATTATTAGTAATAAAAAAACATATCTGTATATAAAAGCTTTTGAGCTGGCTAAAAATAAAACTCTAAATGATTTGAATAATTGTTTTAATAATAAATCTATTGCTCATAATACTAAAATAAAAACTGTTAAAAATATTTATAACAACCTAAAAATCAAGGATATCACAGAAAAAAAGATTGAATATTTTTGTGATAAAGGATTAGAATATCTTGATCAAATTAAAGTAAAAGACAAAAAAAAAAATGAACTTAAATCTTTTACAAAAAACCTGATGATTAGAGATTTATGATATTATTTGTAACTATTTATATTGCAAAAAAATATAAATTTTATCTACTTTTTATAAATCTTATCTGTTTTTAGAAAACTATCAGAGACAAACTTTATAAAATATACAGCCGGAGATAATCTAGACAAATTAATTGTATATCTGTCATTATCTGATATATTGCTCAAATTACTTTCAAAAACCTTACTTCCAAGCATATCATAAATCTCAATATTTGCCTTTGTTGAGTTTATATTTATAATTCTGACAACAAGTTCATCTTTAAAAGGATTAGGATAAAAAATAACATCAGGATTGTTAAGCCCTGAACAATCTACTATCTCTATATCCGAATATTTAAAAGCACCATCAAAGTCAGTTTGTTTCAAGCGATAATATGATATGTTATCACAAGGATTTTCATCTGTATATGAATAATATTTTATTTCATTTGTAGTGCCTGCACCATCAACAGTTGTTACAATCTCAAAGTTTTGTAAATCAGTACTTTTTTCTAATGTGAAGAAATCATTGTTTATCTCACTTGCTGTTGTCCATTCTATATTAACTACATCTTTATCACACTTAGCTCTGAATGAAAGTAATTCTATTGGTAATGGGAAGCCCTTTGCTTTATGAATATAAAAATCTGAAAAATTTGAGACCTCTATCTCTACTGAATAAATAGTATCTCCCGGTAAACCTGTATCAGTTGTATTAAAGAAAAAAGCTGTTCCATCATCCTTATCATAATATACTCCATTATTAAATGTGCCATTATCAAACTTGGTAACTGCCAAATCATCATATTGTAACAATGGATCACCTATTGCATCCCTCAATAATTGTAATTCACTTTTAAGGAAAAATAATTTTACTCTTGTAGGAACAAAATTTGTTGGCTGAATACTTATTACTCGTGGTAAATAAGGATCTCCGTTCAAATATTGAATCCCGGCATACATAGTAGAAAATACATCAGTGCTTGCCAAAATTGATCCGTCTGTATAATCTTTAACTGCTGCTAAAACTTTATTACTGGCATCTACATAATATACCCAGCTATTTTCATCCATTGAATAACAAGTTGCTGATGTATTTGTATTAACAAGTATATCCGGAAACGGTTTTATAATTAATAAAACATTATCTATATCTGTACAACCCTGAGCCGTAGTAACAGTTACTATATAAATAAATGGAATTAATGTATATGCTTCTATTGATTGCGTTATATCTCCTGTATTCCAGCTATAACTTCCTCCACCACCAGCACCTGTAGCTGTTAATATTGTATTACTACCATAACAAATTGTTGTATCAGGACCTGCATATGCTGTCGGTATTGTATAATTTGTCAGAGTTGCTCCTGTGCAACATTCAGAAGTACAATTAGTAATAATCTGCTTTACAATTCCTCTGTAAGTCCCATCTGCTAATCCTGTAAAATCATGAGACGACCCAATACCTAACCATTGAGCTATTATTACACATGAATTATCACACAAATTAAATGTCTGAACTCCTGAAAGAGAAGAACTTACTCTAATAGTACCTGTTCCACAGCCGGGTATAGCTAATACTGATGCTGTTGCTGTTGGATTTACTGTCCATGATACCTGTTCAACATTGGAATTACAACCACTACCATCACAATCTCTTCTGCTTTGTACTATATTGGTGCCTGCTACAGCCAAAAAGTTAGGTATGCTTGTGGACCAACTACTCCAACTTGCTCCATTATCTGTTGAATAACGGTATTGATCATTACATGTTCCTGAGCCACCGCTCCCTGCTATTGCAATAGTAATAGTAAGTGCTGTTCCTTCGCATACCT
>CAZZDX010000133.1:0-3133 GCA_964653185.1 uncultured Bacteroidales bacterium | reverse complement strand
GAGACAATACATCTGTAATCATAATTGCCTGCTGGTGTTATGCCACTTACTGTTAACGATGAGGTTGTGGCTCCTGCATAAGTCGCTCCTGCTGGTGTGCCATTGACTACATTATTCCATGTACCGCTATTATACTGCCACTGATAAGTTAAACTCGGTGTGCCACCGCTGGCTGTTAAACTCATACCTGCACTGCCACCGGAACATATAGATGCCGGAGAGGTCGGCTGGACCGTAATACTCGGGTCTGCTACTACTGTTACTGTTACACTTTTACAAGCAGTTGTATTACAAACACCTTCTGCTCTTACATAATATGTTGTTGTTGATGCAGGTGATACAGAAGGTGTTCCGCTTCCAACATGAGTGCCTCCGCAACCGCCCGAATACCATGCCCAATAAGCTCCGGTACCAAGTGAATTATTTGGATCGAATCCATTTAATAATTGATTTATAGTCGGTTCTGTGCCATCACAAACATCAACACGTGGATATGCCCATCTTTGTCTAACAGCAGTGTTTGTACAATAATATAAATAACTTCTGTGATTTGCAGTAGTAGTTTCTGTTCTCCACTTATAGTCATTAGAAATATTCGCAACACGTCCATTATCTATAGTATATCTACCAGATTCAGGATGATTAGAAGTGCCGCCGTATGTAAAAGGATATACATGACCAACAACTAATTCCCATCTACCTGCTGTTGGAACAGAGGAACTTGAAATAAAATAAGGATCAGTTTGATTTGTACCATCAGACAATCTAATAACTCCATTAGTAGAACCATAACCATGACAACCAAGATAAAAAGAACCATTTCCGGTTTGATTTCTCCAAACCCAAACTGAAAATCTATATATTTTTGTCTTATCAACCGCAAAACTGGGAGTATTCCATCCACCATCAGGTCCACTTACAGCATCAGGTCTTGCTTCCCATACTACAGTTGTATTTCCCCAAGGGTCTATTTCTGATATTCTTTCATTTTCAGAAGTACTTCCATTTTGATTAAAACCTGGTGCACTACCTGATCCAATATCCCATGTAGTATAATCAAGTTCTCCTCCATTTATAGTTCCCGGAAGGACAACGGATAATGTGGTGTTAGCTCCGGAACAGATTTCGGGTTCACTTGCAGATGCGCTTGATGGATCTATTGATAAACTATTTACTGTTACTGTAACGGTATTACTTTGAGCAGTACCGCAACTACTACCCGAAGCAGAAACTATGCAATAGTATGAGCCTATTGCTGTTGCATTATAAGATGTGCTTGTAGCTCCACTTATAGAAGAACCGTTTTTGTACCACTGATATGTTAATGAAGGCGTTCCACCTGTTGCTACTACACTAAGGTTTATTGAAGCACCGTAACAAATTGTACCGCCAACAGGTTGGGTCGTTATTATCGGATCCGGAACTACTGTCCATGATACAGTATTTCCAGCAGGGTCACTACATCCGGAAGCAGAAGAGTATCTTCTGCATTTAACCTGGTAAACGTTTGCACCAGTATTAACAGCTGTAAATGAAGGAAGTGTAGTGGACCAAGGCGACCATGCAGCCCCTGCATCAGAAGAGAAAGAGTACTCATTTTGAGAAGTTCCTGCTCCACCGGAACCTCCGGCAGAAGTAACAGTAAGTATTTGTCCTACACATACCGTAGCTACATTTGGAACTTTTGTGATTGTGGGAGGTGTTGGGTCTGGCACTACTGTTACAACCGTATTATCTGTACCATAGCATACTTTATTATCATCTGTAACCCAAAGAATATAAGTCCCTGTATTAGCTCCTGATGCAGGAGAAATTAAAGGGTTTTGAAGACCTGATGTAAAACCAGGACCTGACCAGTTATATTCTATCACATCCATATTGCAAAAAGTTCCTGTGCCATATAAATCAATAGTTCCTCCATTACACAATGTATTCTCTGCTGCACTTGCATCAGTGTTAGCACCGTTAACAGTATAAAAAGAAGATATAAACTGTGTGCATATCTTATTTGGAGCTGTAGGATCTGTATGTAAACCACCATCACCAGGCAGTGGTAAACCATATAATGTAATAGCAGGTGTCCAATCATTACCATAATTAATGCCACAATACAATGCATCATTTGGTCCCAATACTTCAATAATTGCCCACACATAAAAATCTTCTTTAGCATGAAGCATTATATAACTGGTACCGTTAACTTCTTTAACAGGGATAGCAGTGCCATTTGATACTCTTGTAATTTTTATCCTAAGTCTTACAGAAAGGGCTCTGGTAGTATAACCGGAAGCTATTATAAATCTATAATTAGTAGAACCTGTATAACAAATTTTTCCTGCATTTAAATTTGTCTCTGCATGACCAGGATCAAAAGTTAAATTTCCAAAGCTACATGCAGGTGTGGTGCAATATCCGTTAATTATTGCCGAAGTTTTTGATACTCCCCAGTTTACGCACATAGGCCAGTTTGCACAAGTATATTTAATTGTAACGCCACCTGTCAGACCTAAATTTTTTTCTGCAGGAGTTGTAGTAACATTAACTCCGCCGGGGATTCCGATATCCGGATAAGTATAACCGGGTGCAGCTATAAAAGTAACTGTAGTACTTACACACCCTGTTGTAAGGCAACCGCCTTCAAAACGGACATAATATGTTGTTGTTGCAGCTGGAGTTACTAAAAGATTGTTACCTGAGCCCACATAAGTGCCGCCACAACTACCTGAATACCATTTAGCAGTAGCATCTCCTCCAAGTAATCCTCCTGAATAGCTTAAAATAGAAGAACCGCCTGTACAAACAATAGGAGGAGAAGCAGAAGCTGATGTAGGAGCCACAGATTTGTTAAGACATGTTACACTGGCATTCCAGCCCGCAGCTACATTAGCATCCGAATTAGAAACCCATTTAGCAGAAAGCTTACCATCTCCTGAAGTAGATATAATAGTACCGGGAGAAGTGGCACCCCAGTAAGTACCTATTAAGCTTGTGTAATTACCACTATTATACATCTTTAAATTATCACTGGAATTATAAGTATTAAAGGAAGTAAATTTAAGTTTAATACACTGATTGGCCCCAGGTGTAAATGTATAAGACACATCTTCGTTAGAACTATAATTACCGCCACCAC
>CAZZDX010000132.1:0-8549 GCA_964653185.1 uncultured Bacteroidales bacterium | reverse complement strand
GGGAAACCATTTGGAAGTACCCCTTTATTTAAAATTTAGTCGGTCAGTAGTGTTAAAAAATCTATTTTAATTTATAAATCTGACAATACATCAATAAATTTAAAATAAAACTACAAGTTTAGTTAATAATATTAAAGGTAAAATTTCAAGAGTGCAAAGATATAAAAATAAATAAAACATTGGAATTTTTTTACTATTTAGCCAAATTAATCCTATTCTTATTAAACGATATAAATATATTAAACCTGTTAATATCAAGCTAATATATAAAACTGTAACACCTATTTTATTAGCATAAATTATAAATACCAATAAAAATAATAATATTACACCAATGATATAATTAAACAAAAATATATGTAAAATATGTTCTTCAGATTCTTTTTTTGCCTTAAATAAAATTCCTGTAAATTTTATCATCAAAATTTTTAAAAGGAAAAATATTAAAACAAAAAAAAAAAATTCTATATAAAGTAAAAATCCTTTGTTATGATATTGCAGATTTGACCAAAACAAATTAGTGATATATATAAGTAATGAAATTGATGCAAAAAAATTTATAACAAGAGGTATTGAAATATATTCTTTAAACAGATTTCCTTCTCTAACTAATTGATTAATAGAATTGTTAGATAAAAAAGCTTTAAAAATTTGATAAAAACGTTTTTTGAAAAAAAATTGTATCAATGCAAAAAGCACAAAACAAAAAATTAATATCCCTAAAATAAAATCTTCGTTATTATTTCTAATCTGATTTATGCAGATAGGATTCTTGTTTACAGGTTTTAATTGATGTTCCTTAAATAGACCTAATTTATTCCTGTTGAAAATTGTATCTTGTATAACTAATTGTTTAACTTCTGCCTTATGTAAGTTTATAGAATCTTTTTTATTGATATATTTATATGCTTTTTCTCCCTGATATGTATAGATACTATCACCAAAAAAATAAGTGTTATTATATAATAAACTATCTTGAAGCATCTAATAATAAAATTTTTGCAAAGATAATCTTATTTTATAGAAAATTTGGTATCTTCTCAAATTTTTGCTGCTGGAATAATATCAATTTGAATATTACTATAGGGGACTTCTATTAATTCATTCGCATCAAGATTTTCAGAATTTTCCATAGACGAGGAAGATTTTTAAAGCACTATCGGGATAATGCAAGAAAATCTGAAGAAGTATATGGGAAACTCTGAAAACCCAAAGGGAACAAATATAATAAACAATCTGACTTCGACAAAATATTTCTTAATAGCTATGGCTATTAAGAAATATTTATGTCTCGCATCTTATTCATTATATTTGTTTCTTGAAAGAAATGAATTAATAGAAGTCCCCTATAAATAATTTTTATAAATTGCCAAAAATTTTATAAATTATATTTTTTATGAAAAAACATTTGGCAATAAAAAAACAAGGTGATATAAAAGCAGTAAAAAATCTGTCTGCTGAATTAAACATTACTGATACACTTGCTAACTTACTTGTGCAAAGAGGTATAGACAGTTTTGAAAAAGCAGAAGCATTTTTTTGTCCAAAATTAGAAAACCTATATGATCCTTTCTTAATAAAAGATATGGATAAAGCTATAGAAAGAATTGATAAGGCAATAAAAAACAAAGAAAAATTATTAATATATGGCGATTATGATGTAGATGGGACAACTGCCGTAGCTCTAATTTATTCTTTTTTTAGAGATACTATTCATTATGATAACATTAATTTTTATATCCCGGACAGATATACAGAAGGATATGGCATCTCAATACAAGGTGTGGATTTTGCTGAAGAAAATAATATATCACTTATTATAGCTCTTGATTGTGGTATCAAAGCTAATGCTAAAGTAAGTTATGCCAAAAATAAAAATATTGACTTTATTATCTGCGACCATCATGAACCTGGAAATAAGTTGCCAGAAGCTATTGCTGTATTAGATTCTAAAAGGTCTGACTGCAACTACCCATATAAAGAACTATCAGGATGTGGAGTGGGATTTAAACTTATACAGGCATATTCTCAAAAACATAATATAGATTTTCAGGAAATTGAACAATATTTAGACCTTGTAGTTGTAAGTATTGCTTCAGATATTGTCCCTATCACCGACGAAAACAGAATACTTGCTTATTATGGATTGAAACAACTAAATACTAAACCACGACAAGGATTTGAAGCTATAATAAAATATTGTGGTATAACAAAAAAAAATGAAGATAATACTTTTGATACTGAAACAAGTAATGAATCAGGCGACTGCCTGACAGCACAGGTTATTGAAACTATTTTTAACAAAAAACTCATAATCAATGATTTGGTTTTCCAGATAGGACCAAGAATAAATGCTGCCGGTAGAATAGAAAGTGGCAGATTAGCCGTGGAACTGCTTATAAGCAAAAACATAGAACAATCTATGGAATTAGCTAAACATATTAACATAGATAACACAAAAAGGAAAGAACTTGATATAGATATTACAAATCAAGCTCTTGATATGATAAAAAATGATGAACAGTTATTAAATGCTAAAACAACTGTTGTTTTTAATCCTGACTGGCATAAAGGTGTTATAGGAATTGTAGCTTCAAGATTAACAGAGAGCTATTATCGTCCTACAATAGTGCTTACCGAATCAAATGGTTTGATTACAGGTTCTGCCCGTTCTGTAAAAAATTTTAACTTATATAATGCAATAAATGAGTGTAGTAATTTATTGGAAAACTTTGGAGGGCATAAATATGCAGCAGGATTGTCTTTAAAACCTGAAAATTTAAATGCCTTTCGCAAAAAATTTGAAGATGTCGTATGTAACACTATAGAAGATGATATGCTTGTCCCTGAAATAAAAATAGATGCAGAAATTGATTTTGATGAAATAACTCCTAAATTTTTTCGTATCTTAAAACGATTTGCTCCTTTTGGACCGGGAAATATGTCTCCTGTCTTTCAAACCGAATCTGTTATTGATAATGGAAACTCATATATAGTAGGAAAAAATCATTTAAAATTATCTGTTTCACAATTAAAATCCGCAACAAGTATTTCCAATGGCTTAAACACCACAAAATATTTTAAGGCAATTGCTTTTCAACAAGCTAATGTTTTAAAAGATATCTCAAAAAAGAAATCCTTTAATATTTGTTACTCTATTAAAGAAAATATCTGGAACGGAACAACATCTTTACAATTAAATATTAAAGATATAAACTAATAATTAGAATTTATGAAAATAATATGTTAGTCCGCCTGAAGCAGATATCTTTACTCCACTGGATATTCCTTACTGGATAAAAAATTAACAAAAATTTTTCTTATATTTAAATAATTAATATTTGTTTTTTTACATTTGCCAAATATTTAAAAAAAGTAATTTTTAAAAAAAAATAATATATTGTGAATATAACGATTTATGCAGTAATTTTATTAGGTTCTATTGGAGCTATTGCTGCAATTATTTTATATATTGTAGCTAAAAAGTTTAAAGTTGAAGAAGATCCTAAGGTTGCAGAGATTGACGAGGTGCTTCCCGGAGCAAATTGTGGTGCATGTGGTTTTGCAGGATGTCATGCAATGGCTGAAGCATTAGTTAAGACCAAAGATGTTGAGCATATATATTGCCCTGTTGGTGGCAGTAAAGTAATGGCTAAAGTTGGTTCTGTTTTAGGACTTGAAATTACCGATAAAGAACCTCAGATTGCAGTTGTCCGTTGTAATGGGTCTAAAGAAAATGCTCCTAATAAAGTTGAATATGATGGTGCATTAACATGTGCTTTTGCTAATATGCTATTTTCAGGAGAAAGTGGATGTCCTTATGGTTGTCTTGGCTTGGGCGACTGTGTTGAAGTTTGTAATTTTGATGCAATTTATATGGATGATGTAACAAAACTGCCTGTGGTAAATGAAGAAAATTGTGTTGCCTGTGGAGCTTGTGTTAAGGCATGTCCAAGAGATATTATTGAACTTCGTAATAAAGGCAGGAAGGACAAAAGAGTTTTTGTATCTTGTGTTAACAAAGAAAAAGGTGGCGTTGCAAGAAGAAATTGTAATGTAGCTTGTATAGGATGTGGCAAATGTGTTGAAGTATGTAAATTTGATGCTATTACTCTTGAAAATGATCTTGCATATATTGACTTTAATAAATGTATGCTATGCAAAAAATGTATAGAAGTATGCCCGACAGGAGCAATTAAAGACATTAATTTTCCTCCTCAAAAACCAAAAGTTATACAAAAAGAAATGCCTAAAATACTTAAAAATTAAAATGCCTAAAATAATTAAAATTCAAAATGGTAAAATACAAAATGGTTAAATGGTTAAATGGCTAATAACAATATAAATGCCATCAGGCAACCATGTTCGGCTACTGACGAATGACTGATTCAACGGTATAAGCAACTAAATATCAACTAATTATAGAAATATAAATACATAAAAAAATCTTTGCGACTTGGCGTCTTTGCGTGAAATAAAAAAAATATAATTACTTACATTACAAGAATATAAACACATGAAACATCCATGAGCTAACGCACACACAAGGGGATGATTATAAATGCAAAACGTAAAATTGAAAATGCCTACGAATAATTAATGACCACTAATGACCCCGATGAAATATTCCGATAAATCGTAATTTCACAGGGCAAATGTCTTAATGATTATTACGTAAAATATATTTATAGGGTTAATCAGGCAATTGCCTGATACTTGAATAGTTACAAAATAGAGATTAAATAAAAAAAGGATAATGAAATTAAAAACCTTTAAATTAGGCGGTGCTCATCCTAAAGAAAATAAACTTTCAGTAAAAGAAAAAATAAAAGTTTTTCCTATACCAAAGAGAGTTTATATCCTTGTTACACAACATTTAGGAGCACCTTCAACATTATTAGTAAAAAAAGGAGATACAGTAAAAACAGGTCAGTTAATAGCAAAAAGTGAGGCATTTATTTGTGCTAATAATCATTCTTCTGTATCCGGTAAAGTTAAAAAAATTGATAATATAATTGATGCAAGTGGTTATAAAAAAACTACTGTGGTTATTGATGTTGAAGGAGATGAATGGGAAAAAAATATTGACAGTTCTATTGACATAAAGAGAGATATTTCACTTTCTTCAAAAGAAATAATTTCTAAGGTTAAGGAAATGGGTATCGTTGGATTAGGTGGTGCAACATTTCCTTCACATGTAAAGTTGATGGTTCCTGAAGGCAAAAAAGCTGATTATATGATTATCAATGGTGCTGAATGTGAACCTTATTTGACTTCTGACCATAGCTTGATGCTGGAAAAAGGAGAAGAAATACTGATAGGTGCTTGTATTTTGATGAAATCTTTGAATGTAAAAAAGACACTAATTGGTATTGAAAATAATAAGAAAGATGTAATTAAGCATTTTACAGAACTTTCAAAAAAATTTGAAGGAATAGAAATTCATCCGTTAAAAGTGAAATATCCTCAAGGTGGTGAAAAGCAGTTGATTAAAGCATTGACAAACAGAGAAGTCCCTTCAGGAAAATTACCTGTTGAAGTTGGATGTATTGTAAATAATGTAGGAACAGCTTTTGCTGTTTATGAGGCAGTTCAGAAAAACAAACCTTTATTTGAGAGAGTTGTTACTGTAACAGGCAAATCAGTCAAAAGTCCTTCTAATTTTTTAGTAAGAATAGGAACACCTGTATCAGAATTAATTAATGCTGTTGGTGGTATTCCCGAAGATACCGGTAAAGTGATAAGTGGCGGACCTATGATGGGCAAAGCATTGGCATCATTAGATGCTCCTGTTGTAAAAGGAACATCAGGAATAGTATTAATGAGTATATCAGAAACAAAAAGAGAAGGGGAACAAAATTGTATTCGTTGTGGAAAATGTGTGGAAAGTTGTCCTATGGGATTAGAGCCATATCTTTTAGCTGATTTTACTGAAAAAAATGATTTTGAAACATTAGAAAAATATAATATAATGGATTGCATTGAATGTGGTGCATGCCAATTTATATGCCCTGCAAACAGACCTTTATTAGATTATCTGAGAGTAGGAAAAAATAAAGTAGGACAAATAATAAGAAATAGAAATAAAAGATAGAAATAATAATATAAAATATCCATAACTCAAAGACAATTGACAATAATTATGAATTATGGATTACGGATTAATAATAAAAAAGCATTTGAAAAAAACTGTCATTAATGATGAGGTGTTTGAAAAACGACTGTCATTCTGAGCGTAGCGAAGAATCTCCTCCGTAAACGTACTATCAATATAAAAAACGCTTTTTGGAGTAGCAGTACTATTATGAATGAAATTCTTCGTTACAGGACAGGCACTGGTCAGGCGCCCGACTGAAGGGAATGATTATTTTTAAGACAAAAAATAAAAGTAAAAATAATAAATTTTAAACTTATATCTCATAACTACCTAATTATGAGTTAATTACAAAAATATAAAACACATGAATTTACTTACTGTTTCAGGTTCGCCTCATATACATGAGGATTTATCAGTTAAAAAAATAATGTATAGTGTTGTTATTGCTTTATTACCAGCAATAGCTGCTTCTGTTTATTTTTTTGGTTTTGATGCTGTAAAACTTATCTTGGTCTCTGTAATTTCCTGTGTTTTATTTGAATATCTTATTCAGAGGTTTTTAATAAAAGGCAAGACAACAATTACTGATGGCTCTGCTGTTATTACAGGAATTTTATTGGCTTTTAATGTTCCAAGCAATTTACCTGTATGGGAAATGATTATTGGAGCATTTGTAGCTATTGGTATTGCAAAGATGTCTTTTGGCGGATTAGGTAAAAATCCTTTTAATCCGGCACTGGTAGGAAGAGTTTTTCTTTTAATTTCTTTTCCTGTTGATATGACAAGTTGGCCTAGGAATTTCATATCTCGTGCATCCAGTGCTGATGCTTTGACAGGTGCAACACCTTTGGGAATTGTTAAAGAAGGACTGGCAAAAGGAGATGTCGTTTCCGGATTAATGGAAAAAATACCTGATTACCTTGATTTATTTCTTGGTAATTGCGGTGGCTCCTTAGGTGAAATATCGGCAATAGCATTAATTATTGGAGCTATCTATTTATTAATAAAAAAGATTATTCTCTGGCATATACCTGTAGCTTATATTGGAACTGTATTGGTCTTTACCGGTATCCTATGGCTGATTAATCCTGAGCAATTTATTGACCCTTTGTTTCATTTATTAACAGGAGGTTTAATGCTGGGTGCTTTATTTATGGCAACAGACATGGTTACTTCGCCTATGACAGGAAAAGGAATGTTAATATTTGGTTTGGGATGTGGTGTTATAACAGTATTAATTCGTGTTTTCGGCGCTTATCCGGAAGGCGTTTCTTTTTCAATATTGATAATGAATGCTTTTGTCCCTTTGATTGACAGAGCTTTTAAACCAAAAAAATTTGGGGATAAAACTAAATAAAATACAACAAAAACAAACAATGCAAATTGAAAAATTAAAAAAAGAAATTAAATCATTAAAAAAATTATAGTAGTAAAATAAACATTTAATAACCAAATTTAATAATAAAAAATGAGTAATCGTTCAACAATTACTTTTATTGGAATTATTTTTTTGTTTTTTTGTTCTGTCTCAACAAAAGCTCAGGATGATAAAATTTTAAATCATAAATTATCATTAGGAATAAAACAAGGTATTTCTATATCAAATACATATGGAGGACCCAATTTAGATGACTCTCAAATTAAGAAGAGTGAAAGAACAGGTATTACTTCTGGTGCTATAGGTATATATTCATTTTCTGATATATTTTCTTTAAAAATAGAATTAAATTATGAACAAAAAGGATTTAGAACTGAAATGTGGATAGACAGTATAACATTCTTTTCTGATAGTGGTGGAGCATATACTTGTAAAAATAGTTACTTTGGTTGGGACGCAACAAATAAATATGATTATCTGACTATGCCCATACTGGCAAATATTCATTTTGGAAAAAAATTTAAAGTGTTTTTTGAAGCAGGCACTTACTATGGATTTCTCTTATCAGCAAGATATAACGGATATCATGATCATTATATTGATCCTGAAGATGCAGTTCATTCTGATGACCCCACTATAACATCAGGACATGATAAAACAGAATATAACACAAATACTAGGGAAGGAATGACAAAATTTGATTTAGGGTTGACTCTTGGAACTGGAATCCAAGTTTTAATTAAAAATAAATTCAATTTATTGGTTTATACCAGATATAATTACGGACTTACAAAAATATATAAAAAATCATCTGTTGACGTTATAACAAATAGAACAATTGATTCTGGATTAGGTCTTGTTTATAATTTATAAGTTATTTGAAATTAATAATTTAAAATAAATATAATGAAAACAAAAATATTAATGTATTACAAAATAAGCTCATTAATTTTATAAAACTAATAACAAATACTAATGCGGTCGTAAAAAAAATAATTATTCAATAATATCATATTTTTATACTTTTTAAGTACAAAATTCAAAAATAAATGACAAAAATGAATATTTAAAACA
>CAZZDX010000131.1:0-8691 GCA_964653185.1 uncultured Bacteroidales bacterium | reverse complement strand
AAATTTTTGTGTACTTTTTTAAAAATGACGACATTACGAACAGACACTAAATAGTGCAAAGATAGAAATAATGTTGTTATAAAAAATATGTAACCATTCATAAAGTAAATTAATTTGTAACTATTTGTTCAATTTGTTTAACAGTATTATTTATCTCAAACTTTTTTTCAACAACATTGCGAGCTTTATCACCAAACTTTTTTCTTAATTCTTTATTATTAATTAACAATTCAAGCTTATCAGTAAATTTATCTGTATCAAAATCATTAATTAAAAAACCTGTTTCATTATCAGTAATTATTTCGGGATTACTACTTACATTAAACGCAACAACAGGTTTGTTACAAGCCATTGCCTCAACAATTACATAGCCAAAACCTTCCCATAATGATGTTAATAAAAAGATATCTATACTATTCATAAATGACTTAATATCTTTGACAAATCCTAAAAATATAACTTCATTTTCTACATTTAATTTTTTTGCATAATTTATAAGTTCATTATATAATTTGCCTTGACCTGCAATTAATAATCTAAAATTAATATTTTTTGATTTTAATTTTTTTGCAATATCAATTAAATATTTCTGTCCCTTTTGTTTTGATAATCTGCCGGCAGAACCAAGAACAATTTCATCTTTTAAACCATTATATATTTTTGCTGTTGTGATGTCATACTTTTTTAAGTCAATGCCATTATAAACTAATTTTATTTTATTGGCATCAATCATTTTTGGATTTTTTGTCAGTAGTGTATGTTTTG
The DNA here is from genome assembly GCA_964653185.1 of uncultured Bacteroidales bacterium. GTDB lineage: Bacteria > Bacteroidota > Bacteroidia > Bacteroidales > CAZZDX01 > CAZZDX01. The sequence continues at coordinate 7,926 of CAZZDX010000131.1, read as the reverse complement.
TCTCATTTGAATTAACAATAACTTCTGTTACAATTTTTTTAAACAAAAAACGATTTAAAATAGAATTTTTAACAGGTATTGCACTACCTCTGCGATAAATGATATTATTTATGCCTGCAATTTTTGCAGATATTCCTGCAACTTTCAAATCAGATGGTAAATTAAGAATAACTGTATTGATTAAATGTTTTTTAAACAACCGGTAAATTTTAAATATTTTAAAAGGATTTAAAAAACTTAAATTTGAGATATTTATTGAAATTGTCTGAATATTTGAACTAACAGCTTTTAAAAAAAGTTCGCTTTTTGTGTTTGTTATTAAAATAATATTATAACTTTTGTTTTTCAGACAAACAGCTATGTCATAATGCCATTTCTCTCCTCCGCCCCATGCTTTACAACTATTAAAAAAACATATATTTTTTTTTGTCTCCACAATCTAAAAATTTTATTCCAATTATATCTGAATTATTTCTTTATAAGCCCTTATTAAGATTTCGCAATTTTACAAGTTTCAAAAAAGTTGAATGTGCAGAGTTAACACTTATCACAAAACCATAAAAGCCATCAAGAAACCCTAATCTGATAAAGTATGTTATAATAAACTTGCAAACAGGACTAAAAAATATTTTGAAAAGATTAGTTTTTTTACCTTTTTCAAAACGAGATAAAGCAGCAATATCAGAAAATTTATTTATTTGTGCTATATGAGATGCAATAGTATAATAAGAATAATGTAATATATCGCCTTTTAAGAAAAAAGTTGTAGCTTTTGGCGTTAACTCAACTTTTTCGTGTATTTTTAGTCCTGTCCATTTCCCTTTTGTCTTATCAAACAACCTTAACTTCTTATCAGGATACCAGCCACAATGTTTTATCCATTTTCCACAATAATTTGTAAAACGATTCATTATATATCCATCGTATAGCCAATTATTTTTTACACCAAGTATTGATTTTTTTAATTCATCGGAAATAGCTTCATCAGCATCAAGAGAAAGAATATGTTGATATTTTGCCTGAGCATTAGCAAAATTTTTTTGTTCTATATATCCTTCAAATTTATGTTTAATGAAACGTACTCCTTTTGACAGACATATTTGTTGTGTTTTGTCAGTTGAAAATGAATCAACAACAATAATATCATCAGCAATATCTTTTACTGAATCAAGACATCGTTCAATATTTTTTTCTTCATTATAAGTTATAATTACTACTGATAGTTGTGTCATACAAATGTTGTTTGTTAATTATTTTTACAAACTTACATAAAAAAACCATAGATATATTATCAACGGATTAAAATAAATGAGGATTATGGCAAAAAATAGACCAAATTAATATAATAAATTGTTGTAAGGATATCGTTTGCAATGTATTTCTTTAGCTTTATTATACAGCACTTGTTTTAACTCTTCAATATTTTTTTTATATTTTGCTGATATAAACAAACAAGGCATATTTGATTTTGCTATCCATATATTTTTCAGATTATTAATATTATTATTTTGTAAATATATTTCTGACTTATTAAGAATATCTATTTTGTTAAACAGCATAATTGTTGGTTTATTAACAGCATTAATATCAGTAAGTGTTTGTTTTACTACATTAATTTGTTGTTCAAAATTTGGGTGAGATATATCAACAACATGTATTAATATATCAGCTTCTACTACCTCGTCAAGAGTTGATTTAAAAGATTCTACAAGATTGTAAGGTAATTTACGGATAAATCCGACTGTATCTGATAACAGGAAAGGAAGATTTTTTATTACTATTTTTCTTACTGTGGTATCTAATGTTGCAAACAGTTTGTTTTCAGTAAAGATATTTGATTTACTAAGCATATTAAGGATAGTGGTCTTGCCGACGTTGGTATATCCGACCAGTGCTATACGAACCAAGGACTTTCTGTTTTTCCGTTGTATGGAATTTTGTTTATCAATAGTTTTAAGTTTTTTCTTTAATAAAGTTATTTTATCGCGCACAATACGGCGATCGGTTTCTATTTCTGTTTCTCCGGGACCTTTTAATCCTATTCCTCCTTTTTGTTTTGAAAGATGCGTCCACATACCTGTAAGTCGTGGTAACAAATATTGATATTGTGCTAATTCTACCTGTATTTTAGCATGTGCTGTCCTTGCTCTGCCTGCAAATATATCTAATATAAGATTTGTTCTGTCTAAAATTTTACATTCAAGTATTTTTTCTAAATTTCTTATTTGAGAGGGAGTTAATTCATCATCAAATATTGCTATATCAATATTATTTTCTTTAATATATTTTTCTATTTCCTTTATCTTACCTGAGCCGACAAAGGTCTTGGGATTTGGCATTTGTAATTTCTGAACAAACTTCTCTGCAACTATACCGCCAGCGGTCTCTACAAGAAAAGCTAATTCATTAAGATATTCTTTAACTAAATTTTCATCCTGCTTTTGTGTGATTAATCCAATAAGGACTGCGGTTTCTTTTTCTACGGAAATGTTAATAGGTTCTGACATTAAATTAAAGAGTAATATTTTGGCATCTTTTATTTTGCAGTTTACACTTTTTTGAAACTCTTAAAGAGTTTAATTTTAATAACCACAGGTTACACCTGTGGTATTTAACTAATCATATTAATATCAATCAGGCAACCGCCTGATTGTAACATGACTTATTATTTCTTTAACTCCGCATTGCATACGGAGTTATTAATATTTTTCCCCTTCGGGGAAATTCAATAATCAAAAAAAGTGTAAACTACTTTTATACGGTTTTGAAAAATGTCCATATTTTTTATAACAATTCACGGCTTAAATCTAAAATATAATTGAATAATGAGCAATAGATTGGTGCTGAACTGTCAGATGACGAAATAAGTTTGCGAACGGTTTTTTTTTAAAATTTTCTAAATCCGACAATATCTCTAACTTCTTTTATTGTTTTTGAAGCGCTTATATGAGCTTTTTCCGTGCCTTGTTTTACAACTTTTTTCAAATAATCATTATCAGCTGACAGTTCTGTTATTTTCTCACGCAGAGGATTGGTAAAATTTATAACATCTTCGGCAAGTTGCTTTTTCATATCTCCATAGCGTATATTACAATTATTATAATGCTCATCAAAATAATTATAAGTATGTTCCGAAGATATTACTTTCATAAGATAAAATACATTGTTTATTGCCTGAGATTTTGGTTGATTAGCTTTAGTTGGTCCTTGATCAGTTACAGCTTTCATTATTTTTTTTCTGATTATTTTTGGTTCATCAGAAAGGTAAATAGCATTTTCATCGGTTTTGCCCATTTTAGTATCTCCATTTAGTCCCGGTATTTTTATTAAATTCTGTCCAAAATTATAAGCACAGGGTTCATGAAAGTAATCAACGTTATACATTCTGTTAAAACGTCTTACAAAAGTACGTGTCATTTCCAAATGTTGTTCCTGATCTTTACCTACAGGAACTTTCAATGCTTTATGAATAATAATATCAGCAGCCATTAATGTAGGATAAGTAAGCAAGCCGGCATTTATATTATCAGGTTGTTTTTTTATTTTTTCTTTAAAAGAAGTACATCTTTGCAATTCACCTACATAAGCATTCATATTTAACAATAAATACAGTTCTGCTGTCTCAGGCACATTGCTTTGAATATATAAAGTTGCTATCTCAGGATCTATTCCTGCAGCAAGATATTCTACTAATATTTGTCTTACATTTGTATGTAAGTCCTTGGGATTAGGATATGTTGTCAATGAATGATAATCAGCAATAAAGAAAAAACAATTGTTTTCATATTGCATTTTTACAAAATTTTTTATTGCACCAAAGTAGTTACCAAGATGCAATTTTCCTGTTGGTCTTATTCCACTTACTACTGTCTCCATATTAAAAAATTTAAAATATTAAATTCAAATTATTATACATAAGTAATAAATTTGGTATTGCTAATTAACAATATCATAAAATTTAGTTTTGTTTGATTTTGTTGAATCATTTTTATTAATTATAAATTTAGGAATGTTAGTATATAAATTTTCTAAACTTGGAATTATTGCAGGAGCTACTTTGCATATTGGTTTATACAATATTGAACTGTTTTGCGTTTTTTCTGAAATAATTATACCTTTCTTATCTATCTTATTGATAATCAAGATAATAACACTTAATATAAATACTATTTTCAACATTCCAAATAATGCTCCTCCTAATTTATTAAATACTCCCAAGGCAAGCAAATTAATAAATTTTTCAAGTATTTTTGCCAACATAAACACCAAAATTATAATTATAATAAAAGTTATGGCAAATGAGATTATTGGCAGATATTGAGTTGTAATATTAAAATTATCAGCTAAAAAAGTTGAAATAAAATAAGAAAAATGTGTGCATCCATATATACCTAATAATAATGCAACCAAAGATGCTATCTCTATTATTAATCCTTTTCTGAAACCTTTATAAATAGCCCATATTAAAGGAATACAAATTATTATATCAATAAAATTCATTTTATAAATTATATTTTTTGATAAAAATAATGACAAAAGTATAAATAATAAATATGTTTAAATGATTAAATTAATAAATTTGCTTTATATTTATTAGACAACTTTTTAAAATAATCAGGCATTCAGGCAGTTGCCTGATAAATATCCCGATAAATGTGGGATTTACAACGGAATTTGCAATCAGTAGCCGAATATTACTGCCTGATGGTTGGTTTATTATAATAGTCGGCAATTCCGACTTGTCGGAACTGAAAATTGTTGACTGTCAATTGGTAACTACCGACTTATTTGATATAGATACTGTAGGATTAATCATAAATTCAAAAAAAAATGAAATATATAGGAATAATACCTTCGCGTTATGCATCAACTCGTTTTCCCGGCAAATCACTTGCAATGATTAAAGGAAAATCAATAATTCAAAGAGTTTATGAACAGGCAAAAAAAACAGATGTTTTATCATATATAGTTGTTGCTACTGATGATAAACGTATAGAAGCACATGTTAAAAATTTTGGAGGAAATGTGATTATGACATCTGCCAAACATAGAAATGGAACAGAACGATGTTATGAAGTAACACAGAAATTATACTCTATATATCCGGATAAAAAATGGGATGTGGTAATAAATATACAAGGTGATGAGCCATATATAAATCCTGCTCAGATAAAAAAAATTGCATCCTGCTTTAAAAATAAAGATGTTCAAATAGCAACTTTATTAAAAAAAATTTCTCTGAAACAAGAACTTTTTGACCCTAATATAGTAAAAGCTGTATCTGACAAAAATAAAAAAGCAATATATTTTAGCCGTTTTCCTATACCATTTTACAGAGGAAAAGAAAAATCAGAATATCTAAATCTACATAATTATTATAAACATATTGGATTGTATGCTTACAAAACTAATGTTTTAAAAATTATTGCAAAGATGAAACCATCTTCTTTAGAAATAGCAGAATCATTAGAACAACTAAGATGGATTGAGAATGGTTTTAAAATACATATTGAATACACTGACTATGATAGTTTCTCTATAGATACACCGGAAGATTTGAAAAATACCAATAATTTTTTATAAAAGTTAAATTATTATTTTTTATTTTTGCATATTATAAATCCCGTTGCAAATTCTGTATTTATCAGGAAAAATTTTGTAAAAATGAATATATCTAAGTATATAAGCGAATTGCTGTATAAATATGATTGTGTAATTATTCCAAATTTTGGCGGCTTTTTAACAAAATATTTATCAGCAAAAATAAATCCTGTTAATAATTATTTTTTTCCTCCTTCTAAGACAATTGCTTTTAATGCTAATCTTAAAAATAATGATGGATTAGTTGCCAATTACATATCAAATTCGCAAAATATATCCTTTATTCAAGCCAATAAACAGATTTTGATTTTTGTAAATGAACTTAACAAAAAACTTAAAGATAGTGAACATATAGAACTGTCTAAAATAGGTACTTTATATCTTGACATTGAAAATAATTTACAATTTACTCCTGATACTTCTGTTAATTATCTGAATGATTCATTCGGACTTACAAGTTTTCACTCTCCAACTATAGAGCGACAAACCAAACAACAAAAGTTTGAAAAAAAATTCATTAACAAACAAAATGCTTATCAACAAAAAAAACACTTTATAAATAGTAAACTTGCTGTTGCTGCTTCTATATTATTATTGATAGGCATGACATTATATATAAAATCTGACAAAAATATTTTTGATACTAACTATACTAACATTGTTTCTTATTTTAAATCTTACTCAAATGTTACTCCACGAAAATCTATAGAAATAAAAGCAAACAAAAATAACAACACAAACACATTAAAATCAGCTAACACAGCAAATATTTCTAACCCTTATAAAGTCCAAAATCCAAATAATTTACTTATAGAGACAAAATTTCCCTACTCTTATAAATCAAAATTTACAAAGTTGTTGAATAACTCTGATACAAAAATAAATGATAATAATATTAAAACAACAGATATAAATAAAATAATCAATGTAGATAAATCTGTTAAACCAAATGCAATAGTATTAAACCAAATACAAAAAAAATATTATATAATTGGTGGATGTTTTGGTGTTAGCAAAAATGCTGAAAATTTCTTATCTCATCTTAAAAATAATGGCTTTGATGCACAATTTATAGGAAAAACAAAAAGCGGATTACAGCGCGTTGCTTACTGTTGCTATAACAGCAAAAAACAAACTATAAATAAACTTGCTATAATCAAATCAGAAGAAAATCCTTCAGCATGGATATTTAAAAATAAGTAATTATTCAGTCCGCCTAAGACAAATGAAACACAAGGGAATGATTATTTTTAAGACAAAAGTAAAAATATAAAGAATAAAATGGCTCTTCGGTATTTTTTATGGATAAAGAAATATGTTAGGTGTATAAGGCATAAGGTATAAAGGTATAAGGGTATAAATTGAATAACTTATTTTTTTTATATCCCTTAGTTCCCCTATTTCCTCTATATATTTATTTCCTTATAACATTTCCCACACACATTTTACCGAAGAACCAATAAACTTAGAACTTAAAACCTGAAACTTTGTGCTTTGAAACTTGTAACTTGTAACTTGTAACTACTTAAAAATTCACCCCGTTAGATAATTGATAAATTAATAGAAAATAATACTTAAAACAAAATATCTAACGGGGTAAACTAATTACAAAAATACAAACACATTATGAAAATATATACCAAAACAGGAGATAACGGAGATACGTCTTTGATTGGAGGAACAAGAGTTCCTAAATATCATCAAAAAATTGAAGCTTATGGTACAATTGATGAACTAAGCTCATATATAGGATTGATTTGTGGTCAAAAAATTGATAAATATACAATAGATTTTTTAATAGAAATACAAAAAAAACTATTTGTCATTGGCTCTTTACTTGCTTATGATGACAAAAAAAATATAAAATTACCATTATTAAACAAAAAAGATATTTTGCTCCTTGAAAAAGAAATTGACAAAATAAATAAAACTCTGCCAAAACAGGATTCTTTCATTATTCCCGGTGGTAATACTATTGTATCATATTGCCATATAGCCCGATGTGTATGTCGCAGAGCCGAACGCAAAATTATTAAACTAAGACAAGACCATTATGTCAATGAAATAGTCATTAAATACATAAACCGTCTATCTGATTATCTCTTTATCCTTGCCCGTAAATTGGCAAAAGATTTGAATGTAAAAGAAATCAAATTTGTAAAAAAAACTTAATCGCCTGATTTTTAGTTTATTTCATATCAAAATTATTATATTTTATTATATTTTTAATTTTTTTTAATTTATTTTTAATAAAAATATATTTTTTATAAAATTTTAATAAAAAACATTAAAAATATATTGAACATTATTAATAGCATCAAAATT
>CAZZDX010000130.1:0-8705 GCA_964653185.1 uncultured Bacteroidales bacterium | reverse complement strand
AATAAGTTGATAACCATTGTCCCGTTAAATAACGTTGTTCCCCAACTTATTAAGCAATTTAACCAAGCAAATATATACAACGCAATAATTAATCTTACTTAATAGTTGTTGAGCGAAGTTGAAATAAAATTTTATTATCTTTGGAATGCAAAATACCCGACAGCTCGCATAGCACCTGTTGGGTATAAATTGACTTTTTATTTATGTCAGATTTCAATTTGCGGTATATATATTTTAATAAAATAAATTATCTTTCTATGAATAATAAATCTGTGGCAAAAATTATTGAAAATGCCTTGAAAGAAGATTTAGGAGATGGTGACCATACTTCCCTCGCTTGTATCCCACAAAATGCAACAGGCAAAGCACAATTGTTAATAAAAGAAAATGGAATTATTGCAGGTATTGAAATTGCTAAAAAAATATTCCTTAAACTTGATAAAAATATAAAAATGCAGGTCTTTTTTAATGATGGCTCAAAAGTAAAAAAAGGAGATATTGCTTTTATCGTTAAAGGAAACATAATATCAATTTTATCAGCCGAAAGAACTGTGTTGAATTTTATGCAACGAATGAGCGGAATAGCTACTAATACATATAAAATTGTTTCTCTGCTTAAAGGACTCAACACCAAGGTTTTAGATACCCGAAAGACAACTCCCAACATCAGATTACTGGAAAAACAAGCAGTTAAAATCGGCGGTGGCGAAAATCATCGTATGGGATTGTATGATATGATAATGATTAAAGATAATCATATTGACTTTGCAGGAGGAATTGAACAGGCAATAAAATCTGCTCATAATTATTTGAAAAAAAAGAATAAAAATCTAAAAATTGAAATAGAAACAAAAAATATTGCTCAGGTTAAAAATGTCTTATCTGTTGGTGGCATTAACAGGATTATGTTTGATAATTTTACTATAAAAGATACACTCAAAGCAGTAAAATTAGTAAACAAAAAATATGAAACAGAGTCATCAGGTGGCATAACAATTAAAAATATAAGAAAATATGCTGAATGTGGTGTTGATTTTATTTCTGTTGGAAACTTAACACACCATATTAAAAGTATGGATATGAGTTTAAAAGCTGTTGTTTTTCTTATTAATTGTTCTAAAAAAATTGTTATACCGTTTTCTAATGGAGCTAATCTTTATGAAGTGATAAGTGCTTTTACACGAATAATGCAAAAAAGCTCTATTACAACAAGGGCAACTTCTCTGTCTTTTTCTTTTCTGTTAACTGTATTTCCCGGAATAATTTTCTTTTTTTCAATTATTCCTTATATACCAATTAATAATTTCCAGAATACTTTACTGGTAATTATAAAAGATATTTCACCTAATACAACTTATAATATAATAAGTGGAACAATTGAAGATATTGTTAAAAGTCATCATGGAGGATTACTCTCTGTTGGCTTTATATTTACTCTGTATTTTGCCACAAATTGTATTAACAGGATGATTGTGGCTTTTAACAGTACTTATCATATTACTGAAACGCGGTCAGGACTGAAACGACGATTTGTATCAATTATAATAGCTTTAATTTTGTTTGTAATAGTTATGATAGCTATAATACTTATAATTTTTGGCACATCAACTATTAATTTTCTTGTTAATCAGGGAACGCTTAAAGGAATTTTTACATCAAATACTATATGTAATATTATACAGGTTTTAAAATGGATAATAATTACAGGTATGGTATTTTTTTCTATATCTTTTTTATATTACCTTGCCCCTGCAAAAAGAAAAAAATTCCGTTTTATTTCAACAGGTTCAATATTAGCAACACTATCAATATTTATACTTTCGTCAGGTTTTAACTTTTACATAAGTAGTTTTTCACGATACAACAAAATATATGGCTCTATTGGAACTCTTATCATTCTGCTACTCTGGATATATTTTAATGCAACAATATTACTTGCCGGATTTGAACTTAATGCAAGTATTTCTATTGCAAAAAAAATAAAAAAATAATCATACTATAAATATAACTGTAATAATTTGTTTATTGGTCAAAAAATAATTTATATCTTTGTATTTTTAAAATTTAATCTAAAAAAACCTACCTTTGACAAATAATTTAAAAGTGCGGCGTCAGCACGATAAACTCTGACAACAATAAAATGAAAAAAAAATTACTTTTCGGAAGCATAATGTTTGGATTAGCATTGACTTCCACAGCCCAAATTACCATAAACAGGAGCGATTTGGGTAATTTTGCTGGAGCACAAGTCATCAGTGCAAACGATTCTACCAATCTGAACCTCCTGTCGCCCGGCAGTGCCGGTGCAGGTCAAACATGGAATTTGACCGATATCGGTAACGATTATAAGGATACCATGCAATTTCTTAGCCCTGCAGCAACGCCCTGCACGGATAATTTTCCAACAGCCACTCTTGCAGGAAAACAGCAGGATATGTTTTTTTACATTTATGATGACAACACTGTAATGGAGATGTTAGGTTATTGCGGGGTATTTATGGCTCCCGATACATCGGTTATTCAGCTTACGCCTCCGCAAAAACAAATGACATTCCCCTTTACTTATAACACTACCTTTTCAGGGCAAACAAAACAGGTAATTCAATTTCCCTATAGTTCTCCTCCTGTTGATTCTATGAAACAAGTTTCACATATATCCTATACAAGCTTGATAGATGGATGGGGAAATGTAACCACTCCCGTAGGAACATATCCTTCGCTGCGCCAGAAATATACCAAGTACCAAATCGATAGCATTTTTGTTCACATAATAGGAACGGGATGGCAGTTTAACGGTTCGCCTACTCTCGATACCACCATTGAATACAGTTGGTCTAGCCAGCATAATCCGTTTATTGCAACTATAACAACCAACTGGAGCGGAATTGTCCAAAGTGCAAATTATTTGTTTTCATCAAATCTTGGAGTTAATGAAATACAGGACATTTCCTCTGCTCTTTCTGTTTTTCCAAATCCATCCAACGGTAAATTCACTCTTGAAGTGCTGGGTGATAAAGAACAAATGGCAAGTTTAGCAATTTACAATATACTTGGAGAAATAATTTATACCGCCCCCATCCAGAAACAACAAACATCAAACGAAATAGACCTTTCTAATTCTCCCAAAGGAATCTATTTTATGAAAATTTATGACGGAATGAAAATTTATACAGCAAAAATTATAATTCAGTAATAACTACTGACGAATTACAGACAAAAAAACCAGCCCATAACAGCGTGTAGCTTGACAGGAAAGTGCCTTGAAATCTGCAACTGAAAGCTACACGCAAATCGTTATATGCAACCAAATAAAACAAAAAAACTATCTTTGACAAATAATTAATAATTTAAAAGTGCGGCGTCAGCACGATAAACACTGACAAAATTAAAATGAAAACAAGATTTACTTTTATGACAATTCTTTTGTTCACTTTTATAACAGTGAGCTCTTTTGCAACAAATGTTAGCGGACTAATATCCTCTAATACGGTTTGGACTCTGGCAAACAGCCCATACATTGTTACAGGAAATATTCTTGTTAATAATGGGGTTACATTAACAATTGAGCCGGGAGTTATTGTAAAATTTAATAGCGGGCTATCCATGCAAATTGATGGAACATTACTTGCTCAAGGCACAAGCAGTAATAAAATTACTTTTACTTCCAATACTACACAATCCGCTGGCGCATGGGGCTATATTTATTTTAGCGATGCAAGTGTTGATGCTGTTTTTGAAAATGATATTTATGGAATTTACCTTAGCGGAAGCATTCTTGAATACTGCATTATCCAGTATGCCGGGGGTGCGAGCGTTAGTGATAATGGTGCTTTGCGGCTTGACGATGCTCATCCTTTTATAAATTATTGCACTATTACAGATAATAGTGCTTCAGGAATCCATGGGTATAATCTTACAGGGAGTCTTAAAATTTCAAATTCTGTTATTAGAAATAATACCTCGTCTGATTCTGGTGGGGGTATTTGTATTTCAAGTGACGGCACTACCCTTATATCCGGTAATACAATATCAAAAAATTATGCATCATCTGGTGGAGGTATTTCTAATGCGTATTGTACAGCGATTATTTCTAATAATACAATTACCAATAACACAGCCGAGTCTGGTAGCGGTGGTGGCATAGAAAGTGGATTTGGGGGTTATAGTGAATCCCCAATGACCAATAACATTGTAATGAATAATACCGCAAATTATGGAAATGGTGGTGGTATTTATATTTATAATGGAGGAGCGTCCGGTACAATTTCTGAAAATATTATTTCGAATAATACCTCCCTTGGAAACGGAGGTGGAATTACATTCTCAGGAAACCCACCTATCCTCAATAATGTAATTGCTGATAATGTTACTTCAAGCGAAGCCGGTGGTATATGTGACTGGGGTTATGAGTCGCTAATCCTTAATAATCATATTGTCAGAAATACTGCTTATGATGATGCTGGCATTTATTGTGATTTTGCTAATAATAGCATTAAATTTAACACCATCGCTTATAATAAAAATACCGATTATCTTAATACCTTTAACAGAACTATTTATATTACTGACAATCCTATTTTAAATAACAACAATATATTTAATAATTCCGCTTTTTATGAAATGTATAATGGCAATGACCAAGGAACACCAAATGTTGTTGCAACCAATAATTGGTGGGGCACAGCAAATGATGCCGATATACAGGCAAAAATTTACGACTGGTTTGACGATTACACTTTGGGCATTGTAAATTACAGTCCTTATTTGGCAACACCCGACACTATAGCCCCTGTGTCGCCACCGGCAAATGTTACCAAAACAAACATTGGCGGAGGACAAGTAAAAATAACATGGAATAAGAACCCGGAACCTGATGTTGCTGGATATCGCGTGTATTATGGAAGTTTTAACGGTTATGCTTTCGCTGATTCTGTTAATGTGGGCAACGACACCACCTATACCCTTTCGGGTGTATCTATTAACGATACCATTGGTGTTACAGCTTATGACAGCGTCTATAGCTTTGCCAACGAATACGATACCACAATTGTTAACGATAATATGACCAATGGCAACGAAAGCTGGTATGCTTATGCTGAATCGGAATGTGGTTCATTAATCTTAACAATGTCTTCTGTTGATGCAAGCTGTTCAACATGTAATGATGGAACTGCAACTGCGGGTATTTCAGGTGGCTTAACACCCTATACTTATTCATGGAACACAAGCCCGGTGCAAGACAGCTCAGTCGCAATAAATTTATTACCCGAAATTTATACTGTTATAATTACTGATGATAACGGTTGCGTACTAACCGATTCGGTTGTAGTTTCTTTTTCCACTAATATTAACAAAGAAATAAATTCATCGTTAATTACAATTTATCCTAATCCGGCAAATGATGTTATTACATTTAATTTTAATGCAAATAGCAATGAAATCTTGATATTAAATATCTATACTGTTATGGGTTCATTGGTTAAAACCGAGATTCTGAAACAAAACCAACAGGAAATTAATATCAGCGATTTGAATAATGGAATATATATACTAGAAATAAAATCGGATAAATTTACTGGAAAACAAAAATTAATTATTCAAAGATAATATTGGCAGCATATAACAACCGGTCATAGCGAATAGTTGCCCTTCGGGGCAACTACATCGCTATACCGGTGATGTTACGTAACCATTCCACCACAAACATGTATTACCTGTCCTGTTACATAAGAAGATAAGTCAGATGCAAGAAACAGGGCAACATTTGCTACGTCTTCCGGGGTTCCTATTCTTCTTATAGGAATAGATTTAATCCATTCCTGTTTTGCCTCTTCCGGCAACTTATCAGTCATTTCTGTAGCAATAAAACCGGGTGCAATAGCATTACAACGGATATTACGGGAACCAAGTTCACGGGCTATTGATTTGGTAAATCCAATGATACCTGCTTTTGATGCAGAATAATTTGCCTGACCTGCATTACCCTGAACACCAACAATAGAACTTATATTAATAATTGCTCCTCCTGAACGTTGTTTTAACATTGTTCGCTGCACCGCCTTTATTAAGTTAAAAACAGATTTTAGATTAACTTTAATCACTATGTCCCAGTCATTTTCTGTCATTCGCATTAATAAGTTGTCTCTTGTAATTCCTGCATTATTAACAAGTATATCTATTGTGCCAAAATCATTTACAATATCTTTTATTAATTTTTCACTGTCAGTAGATAAGCTTGCATCAGAAGGATATGCTTTAGCTCGGACACCAAACTTTTTCAGTTCATCTTCAAGGTCTTTAGCTTTTTCATCATAAATTAAATCAGAAAAAGCAACATTTGCTCCTTGCTGAGCATATTTAAGAGCAATGGCTTTGCCTATTCCCCTTGAAGCACCGGTTATTAAAGCTGTCTTGCCTGTTATTAATTTCATATTTTTATATTTTTGTAATTAATTTTTTTTCAGTTACTTATATTTTTAAAAAAATCAAGATATAGAACAGGCGGTTGCCTGTGGATTTTCTTTCTAAATTTTTAATTTATTTATTCTTGTCTTTTTTTATTTATACTCACCTCTAACCCCTCTCTACGAGTAGAGAGGGGAACCAAAAGGGGTGAGTAAATCAGGCAACTGCCTGACAATTTTTTGTTATATATTTCAAATTTTAAGCCCGCCCTGTAAAATTTACATTTATCTAAGTATTTAACAGGGTTTCTAATTCTTTTATTCAAAAAAAATAACAAAATTATAAAAATAAGGGTAAATAAAAAAATTTTATTTTACTTTATAATATTTTAAACACTTTTTTATATCTTTGCAAAACAAATAAGATTAAACAATTAAATTAAGTATTATGAAATTAAGAAATTTTTTTATAGCAATATTAATATCTGTTTCATTTCCGGTAATAACTTTTTCACAAAGTTGTGGTATTGATGAAGAATGTTTTGAATATGATATATCAGATTCGTCAGAATATAAGGAAGTTAAAGCTAATGTAGAAAAGTTTGTAAATACAATTTTGATGAAGCAAGGCACTAAAGCAACTGTCAAAGAAATTACAGAAGAATATTATTTTTTTAAAATTACTCTGGATATTGGCAAAAAAGATGCTGTTACTACTTATTTAACAAAAGATGGTAAACAATTTATTCCTCAGATAATAGAAATTGATGAAGAAATGGATAAATATACTGAAGATCATACTGTTAATAAAGCCGATAAACCAAAAGTTGAATTGTTTGTTATGAGCTATTGTCCGTATGGCACTCAAATAGAAAAAGGTATTATTCCTGTAATAGAAACTTTAGGTAAAGATATAGATTTTGAACTAAAATTTTGTAACTATGCTATGCATGATAAAAAAGAACTTGATGAACAGTTAAGAGAGTATTGCATTCAAAAACAATATCCTGATAAATTGATTGATTATCTAAAATGCTTTCTTAAAGATGGTAAATCTGCTCAATGTATAGAGGAAGTTAATATAGATAGTGTAAAATTAGGTAATTGCATAAAAATGACTGATGAGGAATATAAGGTAACAGAAAAATATAATGATAAAAGTTCCTGGCTCAGTGGTAAATTCCCTGTATTTGATATTTATAAAGAAGATAATGATAAATATGGAATAGCCGGTTCTCCTGCTCTTGTAATAAATGGAAAAGAAATGCCATCAGACAGAGATTCTAAAAGTTTGTTTGAATTAATATGTTCAGGATTTAACAATCCGCCTAAAGAATGCAATAAAAAAAAGTTCCCATCAACAGTTCCATCTCCGGGCTTTGGATTTAAAGAAAATGATAAATAAAATAATCTAAAAATAAATATTATGAAATTTACTTCTTTATCAAAAGTTATAGTCCTGATTATGGCTGTATCTGCTATGTCTTTACAATGTAAAACAAATAAAAATCAACAGAAAGATAAAAACGATAAACAAACTATATCTAAACTGATAATTGATAGGAATTTTGTGCCTGACAGAAGTAAAAAGTTAGATTATACAATAGAATCGCTGAGTTATAATACAAAAAACATACTTAGCATAGAAGTATCTTATTTTGGTGGTTGTGGAACTCATAATTTTGATTTGATCTTTAATGGTAATTATTTAAAAAGTTTACCAATGAAAGCCGGTTTGTTTTTAAAACATACTTCTAAAAATGAAACTTGTGATAAAAAAATAAATACTGTTCTTCGTTTTGATATTACAGGACTGAAACCTGATAAATATGACAAATTAAAAATCAAATTCATCGGTTCTGAACAAAATATTATGTATAAAACTCCTTCTAAAGATTGAGAATTCTATTGTATAAGTAAATAATAAAAATTTTATTGACCACAATGACGAATTAAAATACTAAAAATTCTTTTATTTAAAAAAGTTTAATCACTAAAACATTTAATTTTAGGAAGTTTTAAATAACATTAAGATATAAATAAACAAATTTTTTTTGTATATCATTTAAAAAAGTGTATCTTTGTATTTAAAAGTAATACTATTCTTTTTTTAAGATGAAAATAAATGATAAATTAAAACAATATTTTCCACAAAATATTGCAAACCCGTATGGTTGTAAAGAAAGCATATTCTTTAAAAAACTGCATAGCTTTGCGTTTTTTTTCTCTTTTCTGTTTTTTTTCTCATTTTTAGAAATTTTATCTGTTTCCTGTTATTCACAGGATTTATTATGTGTTGCA
>CAZZDX010000129.1:0-8710 GCA_964653185.1 uncultured Bacteroidales bacterium | reverse complement strand
ATACAAGTTATTAACAATCAATTGTTTATAACTTTACGAACAGACACTAATTAGTAATAATCCGGATCCTGAAAATTTGCCCACACTAGTACTTGAAACAGGAAGGGCTTTAATTGATGATGCAGGATATCTACTAAGTACTGTGCTTGCCAACAAACGATTAGCATCAGGCAAAAGAGCTACTGTCATTGATGCCGGAGTAAATCTTTTGTTTACTTCTTTCTGGTATGAACATAAAGTAACACCTGCCCAACCTTTTACACAATATTCCGAAGATACAACAATTTTTGGTCCTTTATGTATGAATATTGATGTTATAAGACAAAATATAAACCTTCCTTTATTAAACAAAGGCGACCACATTGTAATTCACCGAATAGGTGCCTATAATATGACTCAATGGATGCAATTTATAACACTAAGACCCAAAATTGTTATGATTGATACAAAAGGAAAAACATTTGTTATCCGTGAAAATGAGACAAACGCTTCTGTTGATTCTTTAGAGCGAGTCCCTGAACATCTTAAAAAATTTGATTTGTAAAAATGCTTGCAAAAAACTTTGTAATCTAATAATTTCTTTTTACTGTTAATATTATAAAATTATTTAATCAAATCAATATTTCTTTTAACAAAATTTGTTAAATCTTCACCTTTAAGCATATTTTGAGATACAAGAGCTAAATCTATAATTTGTTTTATTGTGTTAGATTGTCGTGATTCATCTTTTTCTTCTAATATTTTAGAAATCAAAGTGTGATTGGAGTTTATAACTAAATTATAAATTTCAGGCATATTGCCGGCAAACATCATTCCTTCGCCAGAAAGAGCAGACATATCTTTCATCCTTCTGCTAAATTCCGGTTGTGTAATAATGACTGGCTGGGCTTTTTCACTCAAACTTTCAAAAGTAATATTATATTTTTCTTTGGGAATAACTTTTTCTATTATTGGTTTTAACTTTTTTTCATCGTCTTCAGTAAGTTTTGATGGTTGAGCTTCTTCTTTTTTTATCAGTTTATCAATGACATCAGAGTCAACGCGTACAAAAGAAGAATCTTGATTTTTTTGCTCAATCATATTTATAAAATGACTACCAATAGGTCCATCCATTACAAGAACATCATATCCTCTTTGTTTTGCTGTTTGAACAAAACTATGCTGATTTTCCACATTATTAGTATATAGATGAATAAGTTTTTTGTCTTTATCTGTTTGAATATCTTTTATTTTCTTACCATATTCGTCTAATGTAAAATATTTGTCTTCGGTATTTTTAAACAGACAGAATTTTATAGCACGTTCATAAAATTTTATGTCAGAAATCATACCATACTGGATAAATATTTTAATATCATCCCATTTTTTTTCAAAATCAACACGATTTTTTTTAAACATTTCTTCAAGTTTATCAGTAACTTTCTTGCTTATATGGTCTGAGATTTTTTTTACATTTGTATCGTTTTGCATAGCACTCCTTGATACATTTAAAGGTATATCCGGCGAGTCAATTACTCCATGTAGCAATGTAAGATAGTCAGGAACAATATTTTCAATAGCATCTGTTACAAATACCTGATTACAATACAGTTGTATTTTGTTTCGCTGAATTTCAAAATTTTTCTTTAATTTGGGGAAATAGAGTATTCCTGTTAAAGTAAAAGGATAATCAACATTTAAATGTATATGAAACAAAGGTTCTTCAAAACTAAGAGGATATAATTCTCTGTAAAAACTTTTATACTCTTCGTCTTTTAGTTTTGAGGGTTTTTGTATCCATGCCGGTTTTGTGTTATTAATAATTCTTGGCTTTTCAACTTCTATTGTTTTGTCTTTACCATCTTTATCTTTTTCGCCTTTTAATTTTTCTGTAACCTTTTCTGTGCCAAATTGTATTTCAACAGGCAAAAATTTACAATATTTTTTTAGTAAGCTAATAATTTTATATTCTTCAAGAAATTCTTTATAGTCGTCAGATAAATGTAGGACAACTTCAGTTCCTCTGTCTTTTTTATCAATATCTGTTATAGTAAATTCAGGATTTCCTTTGCATTCCCATTTAGATGCTTTTGTTCCAGGTCCTTTTTTATATGACTTTGTTAAAATTTCAACTTTATCAGCAACTATAAATGAAGAATAAAAGCCGAGTCCAAAATGACCGATAATAGAACTTGCCTCAGGTTTATCATTCTTAAATTTTTTAAGAAAATCTTCAGCACTGGAAAAAGCAATTTGATTTATATATTTATCAATTTCTTCAGCTGTCATACCAATACCTTTATCTTTTACTGTAATGGTCTTGGCTTTTTCATCAACAAATACTTCAATTTTTATATCTCCTAAATCTCCTTTAAATTCACCAATTGATGATAATGCTTTTAGTTTTTGTGTAGCATCAACAGCATTTGAAATTAATTCTCTTAAAAATATTTCTTGGTCAGAATAAAGAAACTTTTTTATTATAGGAAAAATATTTTCAGTTTCTACATTGATTTTACCTGATTTCATATGTTTTTATTTTAAAATGTTATTATAATTTTTTTTTTGTAATTATCTATATATCAATAGTTGTTTTTTATTGTCAAAGTGTATGCCAATATTTTTTACTGACAAAGTGTCGTAAAGTGTTCAAAATCATAAAATATTTATAAATTTGATTTTTATTAATATCCTGAATTTTTAATATGTTCATATATGTATAAATATTTTGTTGTCATATTGATAATAGTTGTTGCTGTATTTAGTTGTTCAAAGGCGTATGCAGATATTGATACATCTGATACAAAGAGTAAATTTGATTCATCTTATATTAAAGATTTTGCTGATTTATTATCATTTAAAGTATTTTGGATTAGTAAATATAACAATTTTAATGTGTATAGTAAAACTAATAAAGAAACAGTAATATATAATCCTAATAGGAATTTGAATCTTGGCATAGGATTTAATTATAAATGGTTTGGACTGGGTATAGCTTTTAATTTCCCATTTATCAATAATGATGATAATAAGTATGGCAAAACACGGCAAATGGGCTTACAAACAAATATGTATGGAAAAAAAATTATATTTGATGGAATTTTTCAGTTATACAAAGGTTTTTATATTAAAAATCCTTATAATTATATTAATAATTGGGATAATAACAATTCTTATCCGCAGAGGTCAGATATAACGTCGGTAGCTTTAGGTGGAAATTTTTATTATATATTCAATAACAAAAAATATTCATATAAAGCATCTTTTGTTCAAAATGCCTTACAAAAAAAAAGTGCCGGCTCTTTTATTTCAGGTGCTTATTTTTCTGTGTATGGAATGAATGCTGATTATAGTGTTATTCCTATTGAAATAAAAAGCAAATTTGGTAATGATACTAATCTAACCTCGGCAAGTTCTGTTAATATAGGCATTGCCGCAGGATATTCATATACATTTATTATTAAAAAATATTTTTTTATTACTTTATCTGTTGTGCCCGGACTTTCTTTAAATTCTAATACAAAAACAGAAAATAATGTTCAAATATATGATGGAGGTAAATTAGCTGTTAGAACACAAACAAGATTTGCTATGGGCTATAACAACAGTAAATATTATGCCGGTATGTCTGCTGTAAGCGATAATTTTTCATTTGATAATCCTAATAATGCAGTAGTAAATTACAATTATGGAAATATTAGAATATTTGCAGGAAAAAGATTTAATATAAAGCACAAGCATAAAGAATGAAACAAAAAAAATATGAATTACGAGTTATGAATTATGGATTTTGAACTTTGAACTTTGAACTTCTAAAGTCAACTAATTGCGTAAATTTTAAAAATATAGAATAATATATGCAACAAAATAAAACATTTATAAAGCAATTAATATTTCTATTTTTTTATCTGTTAATTGGTCTTAATATTTATTCTCAAAATAATGGTCAGCCAGTTTCTATACAGAAATTAAATAATGAGATAGAAAAATTAAAAAATGATAAAACTTTAAGGCATGCATCGTGGAGTGTGTGTGTTATGTCTGTTAAGACAGCTAAAGTTATTTCAGAATACAAAAGCGAACAATCACTTATACCGGCTTCAACAATGAAGATAGTTACCATAGGCGCAGCTTTATCAATACTTGGTAAGGATTATCAATTTGAAACCACACTTGAATATGATGGCTCTATTGATTCTAAAGGAATATTGCACGGTAATATTTATATCAAAGGTGGGGGAGACTCCAGTTTTGGAAGTGACAGGTTTGATAGTATTACAAAAATAGAAAACATATATAATAAATGGATACAAGCTATTAAGAAAAAAGGAATTTCAAAAATTGAAGGTTCTGTAATTGCTGATGCTGAAATCTTTGACCGGGATTTGATTCCTTCAACATGGATATGGAAAGATATTGGCAATTATTATGGAACAGGAACATGCGGACTTTCTGTTAATGAAAATTTATATAAATTAATATTTAAACCCGGTAACAGGATTGGATATAAGGCAAAAATTTTGAGGACAGAGCCTGATGTCCCGGATATAAATTTTATAAATAATGTAAAAACAGGAAGGCAAGGTTCAGGAGATAATGTAATTATTTATGGCTCACCATATTCAAATACAAGATTTTTGGAAGGCACTGTGCCTTTAGGAAGAAAAGAGTTTACAGTAAAAGGTTCTATGCCTGACCCTGCATATTTTTGTGCTTATTCATTTTCCAAATATATTACTGAAAAAGGTATAACAATAAATAAACCTGCAACAACAGTAAGAATACTTAAATTAAAAGGAATTTATAATGAATCACAAAAAAATAAAATCAGTAATTATTTATCTCCAACATTAGAAGATATTATAAAGATGACCAATATAAATAGTATTAATTCTTATGCAGAGACATTACTTAAATTTATTGGCTGGCTTAAACTAAATGATGGTAGCACAGAATCAGGAATTAAAGCAGTAAAACAATTTTGGCTGTCTAAAAATGTTGATTTGTCAGGATTTTTAATGAAAGATGGCTCCGGACTTTCGCCTGTGAATAGAATTACTACAAAACAACTGTCAGAGATGCTTTGTGTTATTACAAAAGATAAAGTTTATGAGCCATTTTTTAATTCTCTTCCTGTTGCAGGCAAATCAGGGTCAATAAAAAATCTTTTTAAAGCAACAACAGCAGAAAATAATCTTAGAGCCAAGAGTGGATATTTATCAGGTGTAAGAGCATACGCAGGTTATGTTAATAATAAAAAAAATGAGCAAATAGTTTTTTCAGTAATAATAAACAATTATCAGGGTTCACCTTTTTTGATGAAGAAAAAACTTGAGAAATTAATGATATTAATTGCAGAAACAGAATAAACTTATGACTTTATTATAATATTTTTTTGTGTAAATACCTAAAATTATATTTTATTACTTTTTTTATGAGACGATTTATCTTTTTTATAATATTAGGAACATTTATTTGTTCTTATACTACTCCGCAATCCTCAGTACAAATAGTTTTATTAAAATATGATGGAGGAGGCGACTGGTATGCTAATTTAGAAACATCTTTACCTAATCTGATTAAATTTTGTAATAAAAATCTGAACACTAATATTAATGAACAGCAAGCTATTGTTGATGTTGGAAGTCCTGATATTTTTAACTATCCATTTGTCCATATGACAGGTCATGGCAATGTTACTTTTTCTAAACAACAAGTAAATAATTTAAGAAATTATCTTATATCAGGTGGTTTCCTCCATATTGACGATAACTACGGAATAAATAAATATGTCCGTCCACAGATGAAAAAAGTATTTCCTGAATTAGATTTTGTTGAACTTCCTTTTAGCCATAAAATATATCACCAGAAATATGATTTTAATAATGGCTTGCCAAAAATACATGAACATGACGGAAAACCACCACAGGGATTTGGTTTGATTTATCAAGGCAGATTAGTATGTTTTTATTCTTATGAATGCGACCTTGGTGACGGCTGGGAGGACTATGCTGTGCACAAAGATCCCGAAGTTCTCCACTTAAAAGCATTAAAAATGGGAGCAAATATTATTCAATATGTTTTTAGTCAATAGTAAAATATAGATTATTCTTAAAAAATATAATAGTGTCTTGTCAACTTTATAATGTCGTTCCGCATAAGGCGGATTGACTCTGTCATGTTCGGTAATTGCCGAACTGTCAGAGTTTGGTTTTATACGAAGCTTTATTATTGACATAACAATAGTATAAATTTGGGTAAATAATTTATCTGTCATCTGATGGATAAATTAAAACTACATATTTTTTTATAAATAAAATCTGTAATTTTAGAAAGAAATTTTATAAAAATTTAAGAAGTATGATGTAGATTTTTGTTATTTATATTATTTTTCATTTTTTTTTAAATTTATAATAAAAAAAAAATAAACATATCTTATTCATTTACAGACGATTACACTCTTATTAATAAATGACAATAAAAATAAAATTATTTTTATGGATAATAATTTGGATTGTATAATAAAAAAAATATATCTTTGTAGCTTTAAAATTTAATCTATTAATTAACCTTAAAATTTTTAATAATGATGAAAATAGTAAATTTAAAAACTTTAGCAGTTGTTTGTTTAACTTTTTTAATGATAAATTTTTCTTATTCTCAAAATAACGAAGATTTAAAATCAGATAAAAGTTTAGCTATAGCAAGCAAAATGAGAGGTAAATGGGTATTTTGTAATTCAGAACCCATAAATAAATATGATATCGTTTATGAGATAGCTTCAATATTGCCAATACCGGAGACAGAAGATTATAGTATTACGTATGCAATGAATTATATATTAGAAATGTCTGCCCAGGCCTATGCTTCAGCAAAGATGGAATATGATGGAATAATAGCAATTGAAGGATCAAATAAAGATGTTGCAATAAAGTTTAAAAAAATAGATGAAAATGTTAAATATTGCCATGCCCACAGAATAGGTGGTAAGTTTATATTTGCATTATGTGAACCTGTTAATAAATATGATGTTGTTTTCCAAATAAAAGCAAAACAAATATTAGGGAAAAGTGTAATTGATAAAGTTTTGAAAAAGGCAAATAAAAAAATGAGAAAAAAGAAAAAAAATTATGACGCACTTCTTATTGGCAATAGAAATGAACATGTTGCTGTAAAATTTAAATAAAAAATTTTAGTAATTTATCCAAGACGGATAAAAATAGATTATATTAAAAAGAGTTCATCTGCATAAGATAGATGAACTCTTTTTTTATAGCATTTTTTTGTGTATAGATATTACTAATCAATACAATATTCTATGGAATTACAACAGGAAAGTCAAAATTAAATTGTGGGAAATTAGGTTCTCCCAAAATATGTGATAAGAAATCAATATAAGCATCAGTAAATTGAAATTTGTTAATATCATAATATTCTTCCGTCAATGGACGATTACCAATATCTCCCATATCTATTGAAGAAGTATTAAATTCTTCCAATTCTTTAAGTTTTACAATTTTTTTTAATACAGGCATTCTGCCATAATCTTTTCTTATAAGTAAGTCCATAACCTTGTCAGCAAGAGCTATTGTCAGTTGTCTGTCATATCTGCGACATTGTCCTGAGCGGGCATAATATCCTGTTATTTGTGCTCTTGCTTCAATACCAAGTTTATGTGATATTTCTGAAGATATAACACCACTTATTCCTCCGAATCGTGGATGTCCATATTCATCAAGCTCTGAACTGGCGTGGACTACATCAACTTTTTCTTTTTTATCATCATACCATCTCACACCTTCTGATACAGCAATAACCAAAGTTTTTTTAGGAGAATTTTTATAAGTTTTTTTTACTGTCTCAAAAAACTGCTCTTTTTTTTGTTTTGTTATTTCAAATTCAGGCACTAATGATAAATCAGCTCCGCCAAAAGTTGCCGCTCCTGTCAGCCATCCTGCATCTCGTCCCATCACTTCCAATACAATAATTCTTTCGTGAGATTCTGCTGTTGTTCTTATCCTTGCTGCAAATTCTTTTATTGCTTTAGCTGCTGAAGGAAATCCCGGACATACCACAGCTTCAATTTCTTTTCCTTTATAATAATGTATGGACTTTGTCCGCAAGTCATTATCAATAGTTTTTGGAAATCCTATTACAGGAATGCCTTGCGTTTTATAAAGTCGTTTTGCTGCTCCATTGGTATCATCACCACCTATTGTAACTAATGTGTCAATTTTATATCTGTCAAGATTTTCTAATATTTGCGCAACTCTGTTCTCAGGATTCTTTTTTGTAGGAAAAGGATTTGTCCTGCTTGATTTTAAAGCACTACCACCATACCAGCCATTATAGGGCTGATTAGTTAAATCAACAATATCTCCATTGCCCAACAAACCTTTCCATCCTTTTTTTATTCCATATACTTTATATCCAAGCAATACAGCTCTGTTTCTTACTGATTCTATACTTGAATTAACAGCAGGTGTATCTCCACCGCCAGAAAGAATAGCAAGTGTTTTGCCGCTGAAAAGTTTGTGCTCTGTTCTCATAATATTATATTTTTATTATTTTTATAAATTTGTAACAAAATTATAATTATTTTTATATATGAAACATTCATAACAAAATTTTTTATCGTATAATCGTCTATTCGTTATTAAAAATTATCAAAAAATAGGCATTTTTCAAAATCGTATAAAAGTAGTTTACACTTTTTTTGATTATTGAATTT
>CAZZDX010000128.1:0-8734 GCA_964653185.1 uncultured Bacteroidales bacterium | reverse complement strand
TAAATGACATTTAAACGATAACTATAATAATATTAAATTTAATCGGACACTAATGATTCAAATACTTAGATTAATTATTAACAAATTATAATGAAAAAAAAATTGGATTTTGGAAATATCATGGCAAAAAAATAATTATTTTACTTTGTAAACTTTAATTTCATCAGCATTTACACATTTGTATTTGTTCTCTTTTCCACAAAGAAAATAACGATTAAATTTTACACCTGATTCAACAGTGGAAGGAGTCATGGGTTCATCATATTTATCTATTAAAAACAAAATTTCTTTTTTTTGGACACCTTTATTAGAGAATATTTTAAAGTATTCTTTTGGCTTATTTTTCATTATAAGACAAGCAACACGTAAAGTATCTTTTTCCCTGTCAAAATTAACATGATAATCAGGGTCGTAACTGCACCCTTTAATCTGACCTTTTATATGTTCTTTAACATAGATTCTTTTGTCTTTAAGATTTTCTGTTTTTTGAGAATAAACACTATTACAAATGCTAAAAAACAAAGGCAACAATAATAAAGTTTTTAGATTTTTCATTACAGAAAGAAAATATTTTTATTTATAACCTTTCACTTTGTAAACTTCAATTTCATCAGCATTTACACATTTTGATTGTTTATCTTTTCCACAAAGAAAATAACGATTAAATTCCACACCTGCTTCAATATTAGCATCAGGAGGACTCATAGGGTCGTCATATTTATTTATTAAAAACAAAATTTCTTTTTTTTGAACACCATTATTAGAAATTATATTAAACTGGTCTTTCTGCTTATTTTTTAGTACAAAACCTGCAAGCTGTAAAGCATCTTTTTCTCTATCAAAATCAGTGTGATAATCAGGCAGATAATAATATGTTTTAATTTGTTCTTTTATGTGTTCTTTAATATATATTTTTTTATCTTTTGGATTTTCTTGTTTTTGAGAATAAACACTATTACAAAGGGTAAAAAACAAAGGCAACAATAATAAATTTTTTAGGTTTTTCATGATAAAAAGTTTTTATTTTTTAGGCTCCACTATATAACTTTTAACTTCTGGGGCATTTAGGTTATTATATTTATCAATTTCTTTGCATTTTGCTTTGTAAACTTTAATATCACTTGCATTAATACATTTAAACTTTTGGTCTATTCCACAAAGAAAATAACGATTAAATTCCACACCCGCCTCAATACAATGTGGGGTTGATGGGTCATCATATTTTTTTATTAAAGATAATATATCTGCTTTTGAAACCTCTTTAGAAGCAGCTACCTGAAAAGGAAATTCTTCTGGAACATTTACAAGTGTAAAGCTTAAAGAAAATACACTATCTGTTTTTTCATTACAAGCATTATAATGTGGATTAGAATAACAAGATTTAATTTGTGCTTTTATATGTTTTTCATGATATTTAACCTCTCTATTTTTATAATTCATTAATTCTTGAGATTGAGAATAAACACTATTACAAAGGGTAAAAAACAAAGGTAACAATAATAAAGTTTTTAGGTTTTTCATTATAAATTGTTTTTATTTCTTAGGATCTACTTCGATTATAAGAGCTTTACCTTTCATAACATTTGTGTTAGTATATCTATCATTTTTCCCACATTTTGCTTTGTAAACTTCAATATCACTTGCATTAATACATTTAAACTTTTGGTCTATTCCACAAAGAAAATAACGATTAAATTTCACACCTGCTTCAATACAATATGGAGTTGAAGGGTCATCATATTTTTTTATTAAAGATAAAATATCTTCTTTTGAAACCTCCTTAGAAGCAGCTACACTAAAAGGAACTTTTTCTGAACTATTTACAAATGTAAGACCTACAGAAGATACTTTATCTGTTTTTTTATAAACACTATAAGGTGGAGTAGAATAACAAGCTTTAATTTGTGATTTTATGTGCTTTTTATGATATTCTACATTTTTATATCCAGAACACACTAATTCTTGGGAGTGAGCACTATTATGAATACCAAAACTAAACAATAAAGGGAATAATAAAGTTTTTAGGTTTTTCATGATAAAAAGTTTTTATTTCTTGGGATCTACTATATAACTTTCAACTTCTGGTGCATTTAGATTATTGTATTTATCAATTTCTTTGCATTTTGCTTTGTAAACTTTAATATCGCTTGCATTAATGATCTTACCCTCTTTTTTTTCTTCCCCCCAAAAAAAATACTGACTAAAATAACGATTAAATTTCACACCAGCTTCAACGCAATTAGGAGTTGAGGGGTTATCATATTTTTTTATTAAAGATAAAATATCTGCTTTTGAGACCTCTTTAGAAGCAGCTACAACAAAAGGAAATTCTTCTGGAACATTCTACAAGTGTAAAATTTAAAAAGAATACACTGTCTGTTTTTTCATCACAAGTGTTATAATCTGGTTCTGAATAACAAGATTTAATTTGTGCTTTTATATGTTTTTCATGATATTCAACTTCTTTATTTTTATAATATAACAATTCTTGAGCTTGAGAGTGAAGCCCATTACAAATACTGAAACCAAATAATAAAGGGAATAATAAAGTTTTTAGATTTTTCATAATAATTAAGAATTAAGTCGTCTTTAAGTTTTTATATAACGCAAATTGAGCGATTTATTTTTTTGCCTTTTATTGTATATACAAGCTGCTCAAAATAATGTAGAAATGATGTTTTTTTGATGTTGTAGATTTGATATTTTTTGTGTAGAGACGAGTATCCGATGTATCGGAATTTCCGCTTCGCTCCAACGCGACTCGTTTCTGCTTTGGAAAAGCTGATACATTGTTCTTCCTCTTGTTATTTGAATTTGGAATTACTTAATTTTTACAAATACAGGTGGCAGTTTTATGATTTTTCCATGTTGTGTTTTGGCTTCTATTTCATCAAACACAACTATGTCGCCTTTTTTTACGCATGTTGATACAAGTTTTTTCATTTTTTCTGTAATTTTTTCAGAATCATTACTCACTGCAAAAAGATCCTCAGAACAAAAAAAGAATATCTTAAATTTTGTTATGACTACACTATCAGAAATTAATAAAAGTTTTTCCTGTGAAAGCAGATTTTCTTTAGTCATTTCCAAACCTGCTACCAAAATATCTGTGTAACACCTGTTTTTTGTTTCAGTTTGGGCAAATGTTTTAATACCTGAAAAAAGTATTAAAATCAATAGAATTAAAATTAATTTTTTCCCCGATAATAATCGGAATTTCATTTTATTCAACATATTTTTCCTCCTTTTTTTTAATTAAATTAATTATGTAAAATTTTATAAAACATTGAATATAAATGGTTTGTAGAGACGCAAAATTTTGCGTCTCTACACTGCATTTACAAACACCCAACATTACCTCACAACAGAAATTTTATTCCTCATTGTTCCGTCTTCTTTTGTCTGAATATTCAAATAATAAACACCTGATTTATAAATACCATTTCTTTTATATTATTCAGAAATAACATTCTGAAAATTATCATCTTCCCAAAGTTGCTTAATCATATCATCAATCGCAAATTTAAAAATTATTTTTAACTTCTTTTTTAAGTCCCAGATTTAGCAATAAAAAAACCTCTTTTTTTAAAATAAAAATGCAACAGCTGGACCAGTTTATATTTTTAATCTTTCCAATCTTTTAATTTCATTTATAACCTTTTACTTTGTAAACTTTAATTTCATCAGCATTTACACACCACCACTTAATTTTAGGTTTAGATTTTCTTTTTGCTTCATAAGGAACTTGACCTTCCCTTTTAATTATTAATCCTCCTGATTTGTGTTTACTATTTTTTTTACAAGTATAATAACGATTAAATTTTATGCCTACTTCTGGTTCATAAGTTAATACATCATCATATTCTCTTATTAAACATAAAACTTTTTCTTTAGAAACATTTTTAGAAGAGATTATTTTAAACATTTCATTAGGTTTACTTTTAAGATTAAAATCTACTTTCCAGACCGTATCTTTGTTATTGGGACAAAAATTTGGAGCATAATCTTTAATTTGTTCTTTTATATGTTCTTTGATGTATATTCTTTTATCTTTTGAATTTTCTTGTTTTTGAGAATAAACACTGTTACAAATATAAAGACAAAAAAATAAAGGCAGTAATAAGTTTTTTAAATTTTTCATACATTTATATTTTTAATTCTTTATAACCTGTCAGGTTATTCCAAATTCCAATTTTTAATCTTTTAATCTTTCAAATCTTTTAATTTCATTTATAACCCTTTATCTTATAAACTTTAATTTCATCAGCATTTACACCTCTGGCATTTTTATTTTTTTCATAAAAAAAATAACGGTTAAATTCCACACCTGCTTCAATATTATCATCAGGAGGACTCATAGGGTCGTCATATTTATTTATTAAAAACAAAATTTCTTTTTTTTGAACACCATTATTAGAAATTATATTAAACTGGTCTTTATGCTTATTTTTTAGCACAAAACCTGCACGTTGTAAAGTATCTTTTTCTCTATCAAAATCAGAGTAATAATCAGGCCAATAATAACATGCTTTAATTTGATTTTTTATGTGTTCTTTAATATATATTCTTTTACCTTTTGGATTTTCAGTTTTTTGAGAATAAGCTCCATTGTGAATACAAAAACTGAAAACTAAAGGCAATAATAAAGTTTTTAAGTTTTTCATATATTTATATTTTAAATTATTCATAACCTGTCAGGTTATGAATAATTTCGCAGAGGGCATAGTGATCTTATCCTTATCCCCGCCTTAAAAGGCGGGACTAATAATATATATTCTAAAAATTTATGAACTATTCAGGTTAGTTTGTTTAAAAAATAGTTATTCGCCCAAACTAAATTGCAAAAATAAACAATTTTAGTAATTATTCACCCCTATAGAAAATATTCAACAAGGTAAAGATATAAAAAAAGTCATTACATTTTTTGTTAATACTGAAAGCGGTTTGGTATAAATAGGGTTTGCTCATAAAGTCATGTTTTGGGCTAAAGCCCATATTTTTTTTTTCTATCCCCCGACTTGAAAGTCGGGGTAACTGATATTCCGATAGTTCAAAAATTTTTGGGCTTATCAATTACCCCGCTATTTATGGCGGGGGCTTAAGATAAGACAATTTTAGGGCTTTAGCCCGAAATACAAATGCATCGGTCAGGCGCCTGACCGAAATTTTCCATTTTAAGATTTACCCCGTTAAATCTTATTTTTATTTAACGGGGTAGTAACTTATTGATTATTAATCATTTAAACGTTTTTGAGCAGACCCTAAATAAGTATAGAATTATTAATACATTTTTAAAATTAAATTATTTCTAATCTTAATAATAAATCTTTTGAAATATATTTAGTATTTGGTATGTTTTTTTGTAATATGTTAAATAAATTTAATGTTTTATTAAAAAAAATATAATAAAAAGATAAATAATTAGTTAATATTATAATGAGTATAAATTAATCTAAATTATATAATTATGAAAGCATATAAAATATATCTTATTCTATTTATTTTTTTATTTTCTGTTTCATTTCAGGCATTTTCACAGAGAAGAAAGAAAAAAAGAAAAAAACCTGAAGTCAGCATAAAAAGAACAGCAAAAAAAATAGAACTTGGAGATAGCGTAACTTTTTCGTGGGATGTAAGAAAATCAAAATCTTTTTATTTAAGAAATAATGGACAGGAATTACCTGTGTCAGGTAGTATGTGTATAAAACCTGATACTACAACAATTTACAGGTTTATCTCAAAAAGACAAACAATTTACAGATTTTTTACAAAAAAACACAAAAAAGTTAAAAAGAAAAATGTAAAAATCATTGTATTATATCCTAAAATTGATGAATTTATATGTCCGGGAACAATTTCTGATGGAGATGACTTTGAACTCTCATGGAAAACAAGTAATGTGAACAATGTTTGTATTGAAAATTATACAAATGCTATAAGTAATAACGGATGTCTAAAATTTAAAATAGATACAACTACAACATTTACATTAACAGCAAAAAATAAATTCGGAAAAAAAGTTACAGAAAAACGTACTGTATTTGTTTTTAAAAAATATTATGCAGGAGATAATCTGACTGACCAATCAGATTATACACCCAAATACAATACCATTGCCCATAAAATGCTTTGTATTGAAGACAGTTTAAGAATAAAAATACCGGATTATAAAATATTTCCTGATTTCAGAACTTTAGATATTATGATAGATAATTCAAAAATATATATTCCGCAAAAAAAATATTATACAAGGGCTGAATTAAATGAAATAGCACATAACATATATACTGACATATTAACACAATTTTCTGATGTTTATAAAAAAAGGGATGATGTATGTTACAGAAATTCTCTTGTTTTTCT
This sequence comes from uncultured Bacteroidales bacterium, assembly GCA_964653185.1. GTDB lineage: Bacteria > Bacteroidota > Bacteroidia > Bacteroidales > CAZZDX01 > CAZZDX01. Next base: position 2,371 of record CAZZDX010000128.1, on the reverse strand, counting down.
TGCAATAGGAGAAGCTAATAATCTTCCTTTTTATGGAGTAGTGGTTCCTGAATATCCGGTGAGCCATGTGGTTGTCCGATATGACCCTGACGGAAAACATAATGCTATGAATATCAACGACCCTGTAAATAAAGATGATGTAATTATAGAAGCAACTATGGGTGTAATAATTCCTGAGATACACTATATTAATACACGTAATTTAAAAAAAGGAATCTTGCTGAAAAATCTAACAGAAGATGAACTTTTTTCAACAGTTTATGCGATAAGAGGAAGTTTGTTGCATCGTGAAAAAGGAGAAATCAAAAATACTATACTCTTATATAATAAAGCACTTTCTTTAAATCCTGATTTTTGGATTGTTTATTGGACAAGAGGTATTTTATGGGGTTCAGATAAAAACCCTGAAAAAGATTATAAAAAGGCAATTGCAGATTTTACAAAAGCAACAGAATTACATGAGCATTATAAATTATATGCACTTATAGCTGAATGTTATGCATTTATGAATGATTCTTATAATGCCATTGATAATTATACAATTGCCATAGCAATGACTTGGAATTATATTAGGAAAAAGGCACTTTTTGAACTGCTTGAGCCAGAACTGCATGATATAGCAATATCACATATTCAATATTTAGTTAAAAGAGCAACAGAATATAAAAAAACAGGAGATATTGAAGAACAATTAACCGATAATCTCTCTGCATTTTATCTATATAAAGCACTTGCAGAAACAGAAGAATACTATAAAAATTTGAATAAAATAAATCAATTAGCAAATAAATAACCAGTAGTCATTGATAGTTATTTATTCTCATTACTAGTGTCGTAACAATTTAATTATGAAACAATTTTTTGATGAAATTACAAATAACAATTACCAAATGACAAACAAATTCCAATTACCAAAATACAAAATCCCAAACTCGTTAAATAACAATATAATGGGAAATATTTAATGTTTTGGTCATTGAAAATTAGAATTTGTGATTTATTTGAAATTTGTTATTTGAGATTTGTTATTTATTTTCCAATGTTTCACAATTAATTTGTTGATATACTAGTCAATAATACTAAAAAATGATGGCAAAGTAAAATTATATTACACAAAATATATTTATGGGATTAACAGATACAATAATTAAAAAAGATGAAACATGTATTTTTAAATATTATTTTATTTATAGTGCCCGCTTTTGTCAACAGGAGAATATGGCAGACATGTATTTTGTTGCTTGTGATTATATTTTTTGCAAAGACAATAAAGAAAAAACATTTGGAAAATAATGCCATACATATTAAAAACGACACAATATCCATATCTGCTCATACAACAGGCATAAAAGAACATACCTGTGATATTGTTTTTGCAAAGGATATTAAAATATCAGATGTGTCAGCAGGCAAAAAAGTGAACGAAACAAGTCCTCAATATATCAGACAAAGGATAGAACAACTAACAGGTAATACTTTAAGAAGATGGACAGAAGAAAAAAAATTGATATATCCTCCGCAATATATTTTGTTTCGTGTATTTAAACTTGAAAAAGAACTTGAGATATGGGCTGGTAACAATAGTAAAGATTCATTAGAATTAATCAAAACACTAAATATTTGTGCTATTGACAATGAACCGGGACCGAAATTACAGGAAGGTGATGGTAAAACTCCTGAAGGTTTTTATGAATACAGTTTTTTATATGCAAGCAAATATGATTTTATGTGGATTAAATTAGATACTGATAAAATAGATGATTTTGGCAAAACCGGGTATGGTTCCTGCTTTAAAATGTATTTAAACTATCCAAAGTCCATTGATAAAACCAGAACAAATATTTATGTTGGTAAAGTTAGTCCCGGAGGTGAAATATGTATGCATGGGAATTGTATAACAGCAGGTTGTATATCCTTTGAAAACAGAACATTTTTATATGTCTATGCTTTTGCAATAAAACATAATCAGAAACTTTACGGGCCAGCTCAAATTCATATTTTCCCGTTCAGATTTACAGATTCATTAAAAAATATGTATTGCGATAATTCTTATCATATAAAATGTAATAAATTACTTGAATTCTGGAATAATTTGGAACAAGGATATAAACTATTTGATAGTATAAGAAAACCTTTGGAAATAACAGAATCAGAGGATTTTTATACATTTAAACACTACTAACCGACTAATATTTCACTCCTGCGGAGTTTTGTAATTAGATTAATTCTTATTTCTACCAACATCCTACTCCTACGGAGTTAAAAAGGCAGCGGATTAATAATATATACTATAAAATCAATTACCCCGACTTTTATGGCAATGTCATTTAGTTAAGGTGTAAAATGTTGAATATCAGATTAGCACCACGCT
>CAZZDX010000127.1:0-8739 GCA_964653185.1 uncultured Bacteroidales bacterium | reverse complement strand
CAGTAACAGTTCTTGAACAAACCATACCGCCAAACAAACCAATATTAATATCACCGGCTGATAGCACAACAGATATTCCGTTATTAGATGTTACTGTTATCTGGCATAAGTCAGTAAGAGCAACAAGCTATGCTGTATTTGGAAGAAAAGAAAGGGAATTTTTTAAAGATCCAACACAGCAGGCAACAGCAAACAGATCTGTATATGAACAGGAATGGGATGTTATAGTAAATGTTACAGATACCTTTTTTACTTGTAATCTTCCTGATTATTGTGAAACATACAGCTGGTATATAATGGCACTTAATGATGCAGGGGCAAGCACTATGTCGGATATATGGTCATTTACTGCAATGACCCCTGAACCACCTGAACCGCCAATACTCTCATCACCGGCAAATGCCAGTATTGATTTGCCTTTGGCTAATATATTTATATGGAACAGAGCAGAACGTACCGGTGAATATCAATTATATATCTCTGCAGACACAGCAGGTATAAACCTTGTAAATGTAATATACTCTAAAGATACATTTGCTATGGCAAGTGTTTTTGATTATAATACAACATATTACTGGTGGGTTGTTGCATCTAATTGTGGTGGAGAAAGCATAAAATCAGAAATATGGAGTTTTACAACTGTCCATGATTCAGCTGCACCACCAAAGACATCAGAGCCACTTGCATCTGATTCTGCTTTTAAAAACAATGTTACTCCTATATCTGATGCATTGTCTAAAACATTACAGTTGAACGGAATATATTTTAACTGGGATTTGGTAAATTTTCCTGAACTACAGGATACAGGCAGGCAAACAGGTCTTATTGCACAGGATGTTGAGCAGGTAATACCGGAAGTGGTAAGCACTGATGCCAATGGTTATTTAACTGTTGATTACAGCCGTCTTGTGCCTGTGCTTATTGAAGCAGTGAAAGAATTAAAAGTTCAAAATGATGAACAAAAAGCTCAAAATGATGAACAACAGGAACAATTAGATGCTTTGCAATCAATAGTAAATGCCTGCTGTGATACTATGAGTTTAAAAATGTTAATAGATGATCAAGATAATCAAGGACATACTGAACAGGGAGCCATTAATGAAGAACTGAAAAAGACAATACATAATATAGAGCTGTCATCAAATATAGTGGTTCTTGAGCAAAACAGACCTAATCCGTTTAAAGAAAATACTGTTATTGATTATTTTATTCCTGAAGATGTGGGCTTTGCTCAGATAATATTTTATAATAATCAGGGACGTGTTATAAAAGTTGTTGACATAAAAGAAAAAGGCAGCGGACAATTACAGGTCTTTGCACAAAATTTAACAGATGGTATTTACACTTACTGCATTGTTTTTGATGGGAAAGTTACAGAGACAAAGAAGATGGTGAAGGCAGAATGATGTCAAATGTCAAACGTCAAATCGAAGCGAAGTGAAGATCCCGATTTATCGGGACGACAAACGATTTTATAACTTTTTTAAAAATAAATTTGCTTTTAATAAAAAAGAGTTGTAATCTTGTGTTTTTAAAATGAAATAAAAAAACTGATAATGAAAAAACTGATTATATATTTTTGTCTGATAGTTCTTGGGTGTTTTAGTTTGCCTAAGCCAGGTTATTCGCAGACCTTTACCATTACACATTATATAGATTACTCGGCAACTCATCAAAATATGTGGGGACCAAACAGTAATCCATATAGTATTGATATAGACGATACTCTTTTTTATGAGACATGGAATGAATCTCAAACTGTTGGCAGTATATCCGGCTCGCCTCCTTTTGCTTTTGGCGCTGAATTTAATATTAATGCATGGCTTGAATTAGGTTCTATATTCAGAATACATGGATTTAATAACGGATGGGTTGATGTTTATTATCCTGTAAAAATTGACCTTGTTTTTCCTGATGACCATACATTTAATCCGGGTCAGATAGTTACTATTAATACTTCTTATCAGGTACTTCCGGGCTGGGAACTAAATACTGACTTTCCTGATGCAGGAATGATAAAATTGCTTTTTAACTATGGCTTTGGTATAAATGCAGATGCTACAATATGTGTGTTTGACTGCTTTACAGTGCCTTTTTTGAATATAAATGTCCCTACAGATTCTATAGTTTTCTTTGAACTTAATACAATAACTAATGAATATACATATCCCTGGTATGACCCTAGTCATACCCCTCCTTTTTATTTTGCACATGATACACTTTTACCAATACATATTGATTTTTGGAATGAAATAGGTCTGACAGGTGAAATAACAATGCCTTATGTTATCACAACTGATTATTTAGATCCTGCTACCAAATGTTTACATGCTGACGGCGATAGTACATACATCTTTTTTAATTTAGACCTTATCCAGTTTCTTTCTGTTATACTTGGTCCTCCTGTGTCTGATATTCTTAGCCAGTTAACAGGTACTATTGATTTAGGCGGAGGAGTTACTATAGATTATTCTTTATTAACTGTATCATTAGACCTGACAAGTACAATGATACAAAATTTTTCATTTTGTCCTATAATATGGACAGAATTTGATTTCCCTGCAGATATGGAATATACTGTTACAGACCCAAGTAATGGTAATTCTGTTGAAGATTCCGGTGTTTCAGATACTATTCTTGTTCATACGGATTATGACCTGAATTTTAAATACCCATGCACAGGATACGAAACTATGGATATTAGTCTTGCACATCATCTTACAAATGATTTTTCAAACCATACATGGGACAGCATTGCTTTTACACTTAACATACAAGCTTTTGAATTTTGGATTAATTTGCCATTTCTTACAGCTATTCCTGATGTCCAAATTCCTGAATTTTGCGTGCCTGTCTCATATCCTTGTCCAACATCTGCTGATTCTTCAGCAGTGTGTTCGTATGAAGAATGTTCACCTGCAATATCTACTCCAGCTCTTACTCTTTTAGCTACAACTATTCATATTGGTCCTTTAATAGATTATCATATTCCGCTTGGCTATGTGCCTTTAACATGGTTTAATGAAACATGGGAACTTGAAGGATTTGATACTGATACAATATGCCCGGGAACCAGTATTGTACCAAATGATACAATGAGCATTTATCTGAGCGGCTCAACTGTAATATGTTTTGGCGATAGCACCGGAGTTATTATTGCTAATGTTAATAACGGAACACCTCCTTACACTTATGAATGGTCAAATGGAATAACTCATAATAGTAATAATAACACTGATAGTATTATTGTCAGTTCAGGTATATATTATGTAACAGTAACAGATGTTAACGGATGTTCGGACCAGGCCAGTGTTCTTGTTATAGATAATCCTGAGTTATCAATTACAATAATACCTGATGCTCCATGGATTTGTGAAGAATCATCTGTCTCTTTATCAGCATTGCTAACGCCTTCAATACCAGATACTTATGAATGGTCGCCAGCTACTGGTTTGTCTTCTACATCAGGTGCTACTGTTATAGCCAGCCCAACTGTAACAACTACATATACAGTAATAGGGACAGATGTTTATGGTTGCACAGCAGAAAATTCTGTTGTTGTATCAGTTTATCCAAAACCTGATATTGACTTTACATCAGATATATCAAATGGTTGTGAACCACTTTTGGTTAGCTTTACAGGAACTATTACACCACCCGGAGTAGAAAATATATTTAACTTTGGAGACCCTAACTCCGGTATTAATAATACATCAACTTCATTACATCCGGAACATACTTATGAAAAACCCGGCACCTATGATGTATCACTTTATGTAATGACTTCAGACGGATGCCCTTATACTTATACAATTCCAGGTATGATAACTGTATATCCAAATCCTGTAGCTGATTTTGATGCAATTCCTGAAGATGTAAAAGTTTATGAACCCTTAGTATCATTTATTGACCAGTCAACTGATGCTTATTACTGGGATTGGAATTTCGGGGACTCTGCTTCTGCTGATAATATTTCTACTCTTCAAAATACTAATCATTCATATACAGAAGAAGGAGTGTATGATATATGGCTTATTGTTACATCTGACCATGGATGTAAAGATTCTACCATGAAACAGATCAGAAGTATTGACGACAGATTGATTATACCAAATGTCTTTTCTCCTAATGGAGATGGAAATAATGACTATTTTAGTATCACTAATATAGAAAAATATCCGCATAATCATATTATAATACTTGACAGATGGGGAAATATAGTTTATGAAAGAGATAATTATCAAAATGAATGGAATGGTGAAGGACTTTCTGAAGGAACCTATTATTATATACTAAAATATTCAGAAAAAGAAGCAAAAGGAATCATTACTCTTATAAGATAAAGTTTTTTGCATATTTACTTAATGAGCACTATACTAAACTATAAATAATATATAGATTTAGTATAGTGTTTTTTTTGTATTATTTTGCATTGTTGTCCGATTAAATTTAATATTATTATAGTTATCGTTTATCAGGCAATTGCCTGATAATATTTCGCTCCTACGGAGCTTAATATTGCGGTTATTACTATGTTCTATAAACATTACACTCCTAACGGAGTTTAGGAAATAGTCCGTCAGTTGACGGACGAAATGTTTATAGAAAAATGCATCCAACAAAAATATAGCCCCGTAGGGGCGAAATATTCATCAAAACATTATCAATAGGACATTTTATCATTCTAAATTATTTTTAGTCGGACAGTAGTGAAATAATTTATATATTTGCAATCATATATAATAACATAAACATAAATTCAAAATTTAAAAACTTATGAAAAAAATAATAATAAATATATTAATTTTCTCTGCATTAATCCTGAATATAAATTTGGTTAATGCTCAGACAGGAGCAACATGTGCCGACTCTGATTCTATAAACTTACTACCTTTTGTTGAGATAGGATTAACAACTGATGGTGTCAGTAATGATTATAATTCTACAATGGCTTGTTTAAGTGATTATATGAATGGCAATGATTATGTATTTTGTTATACTCCTGTGTCTGATGTTTATATAAACATTAAACTTTCAAATACAGGACAAGGTGTAGGATTATTTGTTACTGATTCCTGTCCTGATAATCCTAATGCTAATTGCATTTCAAAAGTTGAAAGTTTGATTGGTAATCCTGAAATGTCAGCTCTGTTTCTATCAGGAAATAATACTTATTTTATTATTGTTTCTACAATAGATCCAATAGGTGGCATTATTCCAAATCCTTCAACTGCCTTTGATATTGAGGTAACTGAACAAATAAACTCAACATGTTCCGATCCTTATTATATAACCTCATTACCCTTTACAGAGACCGGCTTTACAACTGATACTGCCGGCAATAATTACAGTTCTGCTGATGCCTGTGGAAGTTCTTATATGAATGGCAATGACTATGTGTTTTCTTATACTCCCGGATCTGATATTTATGTAAATATTAAGCTCTTAAATACAGGACAAGGAACAGGACTGTTTGTTACTGATAAATGTCCTGATGATACTAATGCTGTTTGTGTTGCAGTAAAAGAGGAAACACTTGGAAATCCTGAAATATATAGTGCTTATCTTACTAAAGATACTGTTTATTATATAATTGTATCTACAAATGATTCTCTTGGTTCAAACCCTTCAACAAATTTTGATATTGAGATAAAAGAAATATCTCCATTTGATGCCGGAATAACATCAATTACAGCACCTATGTCAGATTGCTCTTTGTCTGATACAGAGACGGTTTCTGTTATAATAAAAAATTTCGGAGCTGATTCTATTTATTCTTTTGATATTGCTTATACTATTGATGGCGGCGCACCTGTAACTGAAACTTTTAATGATACTATTTTACCAGGCGATTCCTCTAATTATAATTTTACAACAGAAGCAGATTTTTCAACTAATGGACATACTTATCAATTATTATCTTATACTATTCTTGTTAATGATACTAATAATTTGAATGATACAGCAAGTGCATCAATAACTAACTTACCAACAATTTCTTCTTACCCGTATTTTGAAGATTTTGAATCGGGAAATGGCGGATGGACCGATGAAGGAACTAATTCATCGTGGCAGTTAGGAACGCCTGCTGCTCCTATCATTAATAATGCCGCTTCCGGTTCTAATGCATGGGTTACAAATCTGACAGGTAATTATAATGCTATGGAGACATCTTACGTATTAGGTCCTTGCTTTGATTTTAGATCTTTGAATTCGCCAAAAATAGAACTAAAAATCTGGTATGATTTAACTAGTATGTTCGATGCTGTAAGTACTACTTTACAATATTCAACTGATGCAGGAGCAACATGGATCAATGTTGGACAAAACGGAGACCCTGATAACTGGTATAATACTGCTAATGGATGGAATGGGAGTATAAGCGGATGGATAACAGCAAGACATAATCTTGATGGATTAGGTGGTGAAAGTGATATTAAATTAAGAATAAACTTTACAGGTAGTTTTATTACTCAAACCGAGGGCTTTGCTTTTGATGATATTAAAATATCTGAGACCTCTGCTCATGACCTTGGAGTTGTTGAAATATTATCTCCTGTAAGTGATTGTGGACTAACTGATAATGAGACCATTACAGTAAAAATCAAAAATTTTGGTTCTGCTAATCAATCAAATTTTCCTGTATCTTATTCTATTGATGGCGGCACTAACTATACCACTGAAAATGTAACAAATACAATATCTGCAGGAAATACAATTAATTATGGATTTACCATTACAGCTGATATGTCAGTTACAGGAGATTATGATATTGTAGCAACAACAGGACTTACTACTGATACTATTCATTCAAATGATACAACAAAAATTACTGTTACAAATTCTTTATCTATTGACACTTTTCCTTATACAGAAAATTTTGAGTCGGGAAATGGCGGATGGACCGCCGGAGGAACTAATTCATCGTGGCAGTTGGGAACACCAGCCGCTCCTACTATTAATGATGCTGGTTCCGGCTCTAATTCATGGGTTACAAATTTAACCGGCGATTGTAATACAAATGAAAATTCTTTTGTTATAAGCCCTTGTTTTAATTTTACAAATATACCAAATCCTGCTATTAAGCTAAATATATGGTATGAAATGATGACAGGAATTGCTGTTTCAACTCTTGAAGCATCAATTAATGGTGGCTCATGGCAAATAATAGGAACAAACGGAGACACAACAAACTGGTATAATTCAATAATAACAGGCACTGGCTGGACAGGTAATTCCGGTCAATGGATTGAAGCCGAACACCTGCTTAATAACTTAGGCGGACAAAATAATGTTAAATTAAAAATAACATTTAATAATACTCTTATGTCCACACCTATGGAGGGCTTTGCTTTTGATGATATTTATATTTATAACTGGATATGTACGCCTCCTGTTGCAAACTTTACATATAATGTTAATGGCTTTACTGTAGAATTTACTAATACATCTACTAATGCAACATCATATTCATGGAATTTTGGTGATGCAAATACTTCAACAGATACAGACCCTACGCATACTTATGCTTCAAATGGAACTTACTCTATTACATTAATTGCTATTAGTGATTGTAGCTCAGATACTATTATACAAAATGTTCTTATCACAGGAATTGAAGAGACATCAAATAATAATATAATAAGTTGCTATCCAAATCCAACAAATGGTTTGTTTTATATTAATATTGATTGTAGCAAAATTGAAAATGTTGAAATAATTATAGAAAATGTGATTGGAAGTATTGTATATTCAGAAAAAATAGGAACTATTTTAGGTATATATAATAAACAATTTGATTTTTCTGATTTTAGTAAAGGAATATATTATTTAAAGATAAATAGCACAACACAAAATTTTGTTAAAAAAATTGTTATTGAATAATATGGATATAAAAGAATTAGAAAAACTAAAAAAGGAAGTTAAAGATTGCACTAAATGTGAGTTATATAAGAGCAGAAATAATATTGTTTTTGGTGATGGCAATCCCAAGTCAAAAATATTTGTTGTAGGAGAAGCTCCGGGTTATTATGAAGATGAGACAGGTAAACCATTTGTTGGAAGGTCAGGAAAATTACTTGATAAGATATTTGCAGCTTGTGGTTTTAAAAGAGAAGAGCATATTTATATAGGAAATATTATTAAATGTCGCCCTCCTGATAACAGGATGCCAACACGTAAAGAGCGGGAGAATTGTTTTCCATATCTTTTAAGACAAATTAAAATTATAAACCCTAAAATAATAGTCCTTTTAGGTTCAACAGCATTAAAACAATTTACTGATTCCAATGCACGGATTACAAAAATGAGAGGACAATGGATAAAATGGAATAATTATTTTGTAATGCCTACATATCATCCTTCGGCTTTATTAAGAAATCCTTTGTTAAAAAAAGATGCCTGGGAAGATTTTAAAAAGATAGCTTATAAATATCGTGAAATAATTGACCCAAATCATTTTTCGGAAAATGTGTAAATTGTGCTTGCTAAAAAACATTTTTAAGCAGACCATTAATTTATTTATTTTACTTTTGCAGTATGATTAAAAAAGAAGATATTTTTAAAAAAGTAATTTCTCATTCCAAAGAATATGGATTTATTTTTCCGTCAAGTGAAATTTATGACGGGTTAAGTGCTGTTTATGATTATGGACAGTATGGCTCTGAATTAAAAGAAAATATTAAAAGATACTGGTGGAAATCAATGGTTCAGTATAATGAAAATATAACAGGAATTGAT
>CAZZDX010000126.1:0-8787 GCA_964653185.1 uncultured Bacteroidales bacterium | reverse complement strand
ATACAACCAAATTATGATGCAATAGTATGATTTTGTCATACCTATAAACAAGTTATATGCCATTATAATTAAAAGAAAATGAAAAAAATATCAATTATTATCTTAGTGTTTTTAATGACTTTGACAAGTTGTATGCCTCTGTTGAAAATGTATTATGGAATAAAAAATCCTGAAATTGAAAACAAGGAATCAATTATAAAATATTGCAAAAAGAAAGGGATGAACATGATAAACCTTGCAACAATAAACATTGACGACTATGTTTCAAAACTAAATGGAGTACCAGACGCTGATATTTTTAATAAAGAAGGTGATTATATTGAATACAGACAAACTGACTCATCATGCAATGCTGGCCTTTTTGCTTTTATTCCAGAACTTCATCGAGACAGCGTTTATCGTTTAACAGGAAAAACGAATTTGAATGAAGAAATAAAAAAAGTGAGAACTTTGACAGGAGAACAATTTGTTTTAAGCGACACTTCTGATTATGACTTTTATGTTATTATGTATTGGGCAAGGTTTACAGGACGTTTAAACAAAGACCATATAAATATATGGGAACAAGAGGCAAATAATAATAAAAACGCTAAAATAAAAGTGATTAAAGTAAATGTTGACATACAAGAATACTGGGGAAAACCAGGTATTGAAATATACGAAGGCATTAATAAAAAGATTGGACATAAAGAATAACGGCATATAACACCAGCTTAGCTTTAGCCTTGCATTCATCTTTACTTGACATATTGATATTATTTGTATATTTGGGGTGCAGTTTGACAGGAAAGTGGTTATTAAAGCAAGTCCAAAGCCAAGCTGCCGCCGTTACAAACAAGCGTAAGAAAATAGACACACAACAATTATGAATTATTTATTACTTTTGTAGAAAAATTTTTAAAATGACAATAAAAGAATTTACGAAAAAATTTATTAAAATCAAAGAAAAAGGATTTGTTGCAACTACCCGAAGAGGTCCGACTGGGATTGGACATACATTAGAAACGTATCTTGGAATAATTGAAAATAATGATGCTCATCCAGATATTGAAGGTGCTGAATTAAAAGCTCATAGAACAAAAGGGAATAGTTTAATTACTTTGTTTACATTCAATAAGAAGGTTTGGCAAATGCCTCCTCTTGACGCAGTTAAAAAATATGGCAGTTTAGATAAAGACGGCAGACAAGGACTTTACTATACAATGTCATTAAAACCAAATAGTGCTGGACTTTTTCTTGATGTTCAAAAAAAAGAGATTTCAGTAAGACATATTTCAGGCGAAGTAGTTGCTACTTGGCAATTACAAACATTAACAGATAGATTTATGCAAAAAATGCCCGCATTACTTTTTGTTTCTGCATTTACAGAAGAAAGAGACGGTTTAGAATATTTTCATTTTTATAGAGCACAACTAATGAAAGGTACTTCGCCTGAATTATTAGCTGACCAATTTCGTGCAGAAAATATTCTGGTAGACTTGCGTTTACATGACAAAGGAACTATGGCAAGAAATCACGGGACTGGATTTAGAACATATGAAGATAAATTGCCTTCACTTTTTCAAAATATTACTGACTTATGAAATATAAAGTAATACGAAACGAAAAATATGATTTTATTGGACAATCATACTCTACAAGTTATCCTAATTTGCATAAGTATCCAGCAACTATGATACCGCAAATTGGAATTGAACTTTTCAAAGAGCTTAATATTAATAAAGGAAAATTACTTGACCCTTATTGTGGTTCAGGTTCATCTTTTACAATTGGATTAGATAGAGGATTAAATGAAATGTATGGTTTCGATATAAATCCTTTAGCTGTTTTAATATCTCGGACAAAATTCACAAAACTTGATATTGAAAAAGTTAAATTATTAAGACAGAGATTAAGAAATAAAATATATGAGTTTGTGAAAAATGTAGATAATTTAGAAGAAATTGAAATACCACAATATAACAATATAGATTTTTGGTTTTCAAAACCAGTGCTTCAAAATCTTTCTATTTTAAAACACTTTATTGATAAAATAGAAATTAATATTAGAAGAATATTTTTAGTTCCCCTTTCAGAAAGTATCAGAGAATGCTCTTATACAAGAAATAATGAATTTAAGCTTTATCGAATAAAATCGGAAGATATGTTGCAATTTAATCCTGATGTTTTTGGTGTTTATTTTGCAAAGCTTAATAAAGTAATTGATATATATGAAAAATATTACTTTCCTAAAATCAATGGAGCAAAAATTGATATAAGTTATAGCAAATTCCCAAAAAAAGAAAATGAATTTGATGTTGTATTAACAAGCCCTCCTTATGGAGATAGTTTTACAACAGTTGCTTATGGTCAGTTTTCTATGTTTAGTAATCAATGGTTTGGGATAAAATATGCAAGGCAAATTGATAAATTATTAATGGGTGGTAGTACAGTAAAGGAAAATTATCCTAATAGCTTAATGACGGAATATATTAACGAAGTAGCAAAACAATCTAAAAAAAGGGCTTTAGAAGTTTCTTCATTTTATATTGATTTAGACAAATCAATTAAAGATGTTGCGAATAGCATGAAGAAAGGTGGTAAAGTAATTTATGTTGTTGGAAATAGACGAGTAAAAGACATTCAATTACCGACAGACCAATTTGTTGCTGAAAAGTTTGAGCAAAATGGATTTAAACATTTGTTTACTTATGAAAGACTTTTAGGAAATAAAGCAATGCCATCTCAAAATTCACCTTCAAACAAAACAGGGCAAAGAAAAGGTACAATGACAAAAGAATATATTGTTGTGTGTGAAAAATAAAATAACAGAACGCCAGTTTGTAACAAAGGCTCAAAAACAAGCGGGCGGATAGTGGTAAAATGAAACGAATTACATTAAATAAACGACATAGAAAATTTAAAAGTTGGTGTATTGAAATGCCCGCCAATTTTTAGCCAAATCGTTACCATTTATATTAAAAAAATGAAGTTGATAACATTAGGAAAAAAATCTTAACTTTGTTTATATTTAAAATTGCCTTATGATAGAAAACATTGCTTACGAACAATTGATTGAATATATTTCAAAAAATACTGTTCAAAATAGCATTAGCCCATACTTTAAAACTCCTGACTTTTGTTTGTACAATAACGATTGCTTAGAGATTATGTCAAGATTTCCAGACAACTATGTTGATATGATTTTTGCCGATCCTCCTTATCTATTAAGCAACAACGGAATAACTTGCCATGCTGGGAAAATGGTTAGTGTAAATAAAGGAGAGTGGGACAAAAGTAATGGGTTTTTAAAAGATTTAGAATTTCATGAAACATGGATTTCTGAATGTAGAAGAATTTTAAAACCAGAAGGTGCTATTTGGATAAGCGGAACAATGCATAATATTTACCAAACTGGTTTTTTGCTTCAAAAACTTAAATTTCATTTGCTTAATGATATAACTTGGTTTAAGCCCAATGCTGCTCCCAATTTAGCTTGTACAACTTTTGCACATAGTCACGAAACTTTACTTTGGGCGAGAAAGGACAAAAAAGCACGTCAAACCTTTAATTACGAGCAAATGAAAATAGGAAAATTTCCTGAAGACAAAATGAAAGTCCCTGACAAACAAATGCGTTCTGTGTGGAGTATTCCAACGCCAAATCCTGGCGAAAAAGAATTTGGGAAACACCCAACTCAAAAACCACTTTCATTACTTAAACGAATAATTTTAGCTTCTTCAAAAGAAAATGATATTATTCTTGACCCTTTTAATGGAGGAGGAACAACTGGTATAGCTTGTAAATTAATTGGAAATAGAAAATATATTGGAATTGATATAAGTGCGGAATATTTAGAACTTACAATGAAACGATATAACAAATATATTAACCAACCTAACCTTTTTGAATAAAAATTATGAATAGCAATTCATGGAAGTCAATATTTGACAAATACAATATTCACAAGCATAATTTTAATAAAGAACCCTTTCTGATTTCTGCAGAACAGATAAAACAAGCAACATCTCACTTCAAAAAAACTAACGAAAAAGAAGTACGTATCCTTTGTAAGCAAGACACACGTGAAGACCGACCAGATGTTTTTATTGAAAACAATGTCTTTTTACTTCCTACAAAAAATGGATATTATGCAATTGTAAAAGGTGAGGGATATATTGATATCCCTGAAATTAAAATGTCTGCAAAGATTTACACATCAAAACTTGACTTTAAATTAGACACATCCGAAATCGGTAATTCTGAAATGCAACATTTGGATTTTGCTTATGCATCAAGCCTTGTAAGAACATTTATGAACGATGACACACTTGTTCTGACAATTAGGGGCAGAAAATATACGCCACAGTTTTCATTCAAGGTCGGCAAACAAAACATCTCTGTTGAAAGTGTTCAGACAGAAGTTGATGCAGGTTATGAGGGTAAAAATCAAGTTGTTTTAATTGAAGCAAAAAACAGCAAAACCTCAAATGTAATTATTAGACAACTTTTTTATCCTTTCCGACAATGGTCGCATCATACAAATAAATCGGTTAAGACTTTATTCTTTGAAAAACGAAGAAATTTTTATTCACTTTGGCAATTTGATTTTGAAGACATTAACAACTATAATAGTATTCGATTAACAAAGTCACAGACATTTGAGATAGTTGATAAATAAATACAAATGGTAACAGGCGTTTGCTTTCAGTGGCGGGGTAGTGGCTTGTAGGACAATAACGTTGATAATTGAAAAATATATATCTTTGTAGGAAGTTTAGTGGTGAATATCGCCACCGAAAAGCAACCGCCAGAACGTTAAAATTACTTACGGAGTTAATCCAACGGTATAAATGATTAAATATCAACCAAAACTTGTGCTAAATGTCATCCTGAACTTGTTTCAGTATACAAAAACATAAACAATATGAAAAAAATATTTATTTTACTATTAATTACTACATTATCATCTTATGTATTTTCACAAAAAAAAGCAAATAATTTACCGTCTGTTGATGTAAAAACAATAGATGGAAAAACAGTTAATACTAACACATTTTCAAATGATGGTAAACCTGTAATAATAAGTTTTTGTGCAACATGGTGTCATCCCTGCATTAAAGAACTTAATGCAATAGCAGAAGTATATGATGACTGGCAGGAAGAAACAGGTGTAAAACTTATAGCTGTTTTTATTGACGATATAAGAAATTCCGCAAAAATTGGTCCTTATGTAAATGGAAAAGCATGGGATTATGATATATATCTTGATGCTAACAATGACTTTAAAAGAGCAATGAATGTAGGTCTTATTCCTCATGTTTTTCTTTTAAATGATAAAATGGAAGTAGTTTGGCAACATAATTCTTATTCCGAAGGCGATGAAATTGAACTATATAAATTAGTTAAAGAACTGTCAGAAGGCAAAACCATTAATAGTCATTAATTGTCATTGATTGTCATTAGTAGTCATTAATAGTCATTGATTGTCATTTGTCCCTTCGGGATGTCATTAAAAAAATTATTAAGTGGACATTTAGTGAATACCGATTGTGATATTAAATTTTAATAAATTATTTGTAAAAAATATTAACTGTGAAATTAGAAGAATTAAAGGTATATCAATCATCAATGGATTTGGGAGATATCATTACAAAGAAGCAAAAAACTTTAGCTATTATTCAAGAGCTTCTCTTTATGAAACAAAAACATGGTTAACCAAAGCATTTAATCGTCAATTGATAACCAAAGATAATTTTAATTCATTTCAATCTGATATAAATATAATTGTGATAAAGCTAAACAATTATATAAATTCAATTGGTAAAAAAAATATAAATAATAAAATAAATGACAGTGAAGCCAAATGACAGTGAGCAAAGCGAACAAATGACGGCAAAGCCAAATGACTATAAATGACAGTGAGCGAAGCGAACAAATGACAGTGAGCAAAGCGAACAAATGACGGCGAAGCCAAATGACTATAAATGACTATGAATAACAAATTATATATCGTTTTATTTTTATTATTATCTCCATTTATTATTACAAAAATATATGCCCAAAATTTGGATAAAGGAGAAGTTCATGGAAATTTTCAGACAGATTGTCAGTATTATGAACCGGATTCTCTAATAGGAGCACCTGATGTGCCTGAAAAATTTCTTATGAATGGTTTTGCTAATATTAATTATACAAATGGTGAATTTTCAGCAGGTATTCGTTATGAAAGTTATTTAAATGCTTTGCAAGGATTTGACCCAAGATATAAAGGCACAGGCATTCCATACAGATATGTCTCATTTACCGGTGATGAGATAGAGATTACAGCAGGAAATTTTTACGAACAGTTTGGTAATGGCTTGATATTTAGAAGCTATGAGCAAAGAAATTTAGGTTATGATAATGCTATTGATGGATTTAGAATAAAATTAAAACCTTATAAAGGAATAACATTAAAAGGTTTGGTGGGCAAACAGCGATTTTTCTTTGATAAAGGGGACGGTATTATAAGAGGAGCTGATGGAGAATTTTATCTGAACGATATTTTTAAAAAATTATCTGATAAAAAAACACAAATTATACTTGGAGCCAGCGCAGTAAGTAGATTTCAGGAAGACCTTGACCCTATATATATATTACCCGAAAATGTTGCTGCTTTTGCAACACGAATGAATATTATTAGCGGTAAAATAAGCTTTATGACAGAATATGCTTATAAAATAAATGACCCGTCAGGTGTAAATAAATTTATCTATAAACCCGGACAAGCTTTGTTGGTTAATACTTCATATTCTAAAAAAGGTCTGGGAATATCATTAGGTGCAAAATATGTTGATAATATGGATTTTAGGTCAGATAGAACTGCTACCGGTAATACTTTAAATATAAATTTTATTCCTCCTCTTAACAAACAACATTCTTATGCACTTGCAGCTATGTATCCTTATGCTGTCCAGTCAAATGGAGAAGCCGGCATTCAGGGAGAACTTGTTTATAATATTAAAAAAAAATCAAAAATAGGTGGTAAATATGGAACAAATATTCTTATTAATTATTCTATAGCCAACAATATAGATAAAACAGAATTGCCTGATAGCACTTATATGGGATATGAATCAAAATTTCTTAGTGTTGGCAATGAAAAATATTTTCAAGATGTTAATATTGAAATAAATAAAAAACTTAACACGAAATTAAAATTAATATTATCATATCTAAATCTTATTTATAACAAAAATATTATACAGGGATTAGCAGGATATAGAACTATTTATGCAAATGTTGGCATATTGGATTTGACTTATAAAATAAAACCTATGCACGCATTACAGTTTGAGTTACAACATTTATCAACCAAACAGGATTATGGTAACTGGGCAATGGGATATATACAATATACTATGGCGCCTCACTGGTTTTTTGCTATGCTTGACCAATATAATTACGGAAATCCTGATACTGAAAAACAAATACATTATTATAATGTGTCATGTGGATATATTAAAAACACAACTCGTATTGCACTTGGCTATGGAAAACAAAGAAAAGGAATTATTTGTGTTGGCGGCGTTTGTAGAAACGTCCCTGCCTCAAATGGTATAACATTATCAATATCAAGTAGTTTCTGAAGTTGATTTATAATATTAAACTTTCCATGCTCAAAGACAATTAAGAGTTCTGAATTATGTGTTGTGAGTTGTCTGCCTTTGTGCCTTGATACTTTAAACTTTATCCTGTTAATTATGAGATAAATACAAAAATATAAACAGATGAAACATAAAAATAACCTGATACTAAAAAATAATTATAAATCATTTATCATTTATATTTGTTTTGTTTTCTTAATATCTGCGTGTGATAAGATAGACGGTCCTTTTGTAGAAAATAATAATATTGCAGATACAACAACTTGTCCTGTTCCTGATTTTCCTGTAGATACAATACATGAAAAAATAATCTTGTTAGAAAAATTTACCGGTCATATGTGTGGAAATTGTCCCGAAGCAGTTCAGACCGCCGACTCTTTAAAACAAACATATAAAGACCAGCTTATCATTTATTCTGCTCATGTTGGCTACTTTGCCAGTATAGTTGAACCAAATTATACGTATGATTTCAGAAGTGAAGTAGCAACTGATATTAGTAATTATTTTGGTAATGATGATGCTGGATTACCAAATGGTATGATTAACAGAAAAGAATTTGGTGGAAATTTGATTTTACCACATACTAACTGGGCAAGTGCTATTCAACAAATTATTGATACACTACCTGATATTGATATAAATATTATAAATGAATATAATGCAACAGACAGGAAACTTTGTATGCACATACAAACAATCTTTTTAAATAATCTTAACGGAACTTTTAATCTTGCAGTTTATATTACAGAAGACAGCATTGTTAGTTATCAAAAGGATTATAATTCAACACCGGCTGATATTCCTGATTTTGTTCATAATCATGCTTTACGGGATGCAATAAATGGCACATGGGGAACAACTCTAACAAGTGGAATTATTCATGCTGATACATCTGTAATAAAATCTTATGCTTATAATATAAACAATAATTGGGATGTAAATCAATGCTCTATAGTTGCTTTTGTGTATGACTATGATACAAAAGAGATTTTACAGGTAGCAGAAAAGCATATAATAGAATAATATTTATACATTT
This sequence comes from uncultured Bacteroidales bacterium, assembly GCA_964653185.1. Lineage (GTDB taxonomy): Bacteria > Bacteroidota > Bacteroidia > Bacteroidales > CAZZDX01 > CAZZDX01. The sequence goes on along the minus strand of CAZZDX010000126.1, from coordinate 123 downwards.
TATAGGCACTTCGGTATTTTTTATGGGTGGAAGAGTATATATGTATAATGGTATAAATTTGTCTCTTGCAATTTTATCATTAAAAACATGTTAATGATAATTAAATTTCTAATTGCTCTAATT
>CAZZDX010000125.1:0-8833 GCA_964653185.1 uncultured Bacteroidales bacterium | reverse complement strand
TAACTCCTTTATATGTATGACAAATTCATACTAATACTACTTTTTTGTCTGTATATGTATGGTATTTATCATACAATATTTTTTGCAAATATAGATAATTTTATAATCCCAAATCATCATAAGGTGATTTTATTTTTTGAATACTTTTGCAAAAAAAATGAAAAAAGTTATAAACTTTTAATTGTTACTTGTCATCTTTTACAACGTTGTTCCGTGAATCAGGCATTCGTCAGTAGCCAAACATGGTTGCCTGATGAAATTTGGTGCTTATAATTTGTTATTTTTATTTTTTAGCATCGGTCAGGCGCCCGACTGATAAAAATCTTTGACTTTATGAACAAACACTAAATAGATACTTTTTTATATATAAATATATCTGTGTTAAAATAAAAAATTAGTATTTAATGGCATTTTTTTTTTACTTTTGCAAAAATATAAGTTGTCATAATTTTAAATCTTAATAAAAATGAAATATTCTAATCCTAAAAATTTAGCTTTATTAGTATCTTTTCTTATTGTTGCTTTCTTTTCATTAATATGTATTATAATTAAGATAATATTTTATCCTGACATAGAATTATGTTTACCATTAGTTATAATTGATGTTTTACTGTTTGTATTTTCTTATTTTGCTTATTCTTTTAGTTTGGAAAAATTTATTTATAAAAGAATTAAGTTAATATATAAAACCATTCAGAATCTTAAATTATACAAGGATGATAAAAGGAGAAAAAGTTTTTTTACCGGAAATTCAGATATAATTGAAAATGTTAGTCATAAAGTTTCAGAGTGGGCAGAAGATAAAAAGAAAGAGATTGAGCAGTTAAAAAAGACAGAGAACTATCGCAGAGAATTTCTTGGCAATGTATCCCACGAATTAAAAACTCCTATTTTTAATATTCAGGGATATGTTCTTACATTATTAGAAGGCGGATTGGAAGACCCAACTATAAACAGAGATTATCTTTTGCGAACAGAAAAAAGTATTGTCAGAATGATTGCTATTGTTGAAGATTTGGAAACAATTTCACAATTGGAATCTGATGAATCAAAATTAAAATTTGAAAAATTTGATATACTGGATCTTGCTAAGGAAGTAATAAAATCACTTGAAATAACAGCAAAGAAAAAAAATATTAAACTATATTTTGCTGAAGATTATGAAAAACCTGTTTATGTATATGCTGATAAAAAAAGAATACATCAGGTATTAGTCAATTTAATTGATAATTCAATAAAATATAGTAATGAAAATGATAAAACCAAAGTTAGTTTTTTTGATATGGATAAAAATATACTTATAGAGGTTACAGACAAAGGAATAGGTATTTCAACAGAAGATATCACTCGTATCTTTGAACGGTTTTACAGAGTAGATAAGAGTCGCTCAAGAGAACAAGGTGGCTCCGGCTTAGGTCTGTCTATTGTAAAACATATTATTGAAGCCCATAATCAGACAATTAATGTAAGAAGTGCTATTGACGGAGGAACAACCTTTGCTTTTACACTGGAAAAAATTAAAACGTAAGTCCTTTATTTCCTCTATTTCCTCTATATATTTATTTCCTTATAACATTTTCTCCACCCATTTTACCGAAGAACCGCTTAAATTAATTTTTTTTTTGTCTTATTTTTTATCTTTTTTTTTTATAAATGAATGTTCTTTTCTTTTCATACCTTTTTTAAAACTGACAGTATAGATTTTTTTACCATTCTCATCCCAGTAAGTCCATTTACCTTGTTTGAGATTATTTTTATAATTTCCTTTTTCTTTAATTTTTCCATATTTATAATATAAAATACTTTCTCCTTCAAGTTTTCCATCTTCAAATCCTTGCTCTATATATTTATTACCCAGTTCATCATAAAAAGTCCAATGACCTTGTTTTTTATCTTTTTTAAAATATCCGCTACTTAATAAATTTCCATTTTCATACCATTCTGAACATAATCCATTTTTTTCTCCTGTTTTATATATTCTTTCATATTTTTTGTTTTCATTTTCATACCAAAATGTAGAGATTCCATCTTTAAAATCATTTTTGTAATTTGTTTCATATTTTTTTTTGCCACTGATATACCAACCTGTCCATAAGCTATCCATTTCACCTTGTTTAAAATATCCCTGATAATTTATTTTTTTGTTTTCATACCAGCTTATCCATTTACCTTGTTCTTTTCCATCAATAAAAGTTCCTTCATGTTCTTTTGTTCCGCTTTTATACCATGTTGTCCATATTCCTGTTTTTTTACCATTAAGAAAATCGCCTTGTTTCCATATCTCTTTTGTTTCATAATAATATATCCATAAGCCATTTTGTAAACCATTAACAAAGTTTCCTTTACTTCCAATATTTTCATTTTTATCATAAAAAATCCATAAGCTGTCCTGTAAGTCATCAATCAAATTTCCCTGCATTTCTTTTTTACCATTTTTTCTCCACCATATAACAAAACCATTAATCTTGCCATTTTTGTAAACACCTTGAAATTTTTTTATGCCATTATCAAACCATGTAATACTTGTATCTTCTTTAACACCATTTTTATAAAAACTTTTTTCTTTCAAATTTTCGTTTTCATACCATGTTGTCCATATTCCTTGTTTTTTCCCGTTTAAGATATTACCTTCACTTTCTTTTTTGCCATTATTATACCATTTAAAATTTATTCCATTTTCAACATTGCATTCCTGCCATTTAATTCCATCTTCATACCAGATAGTCCATTTCCCTGTTTTTTTATCATCTTTATATTTTCCTTCTGACCATTTTTGCCCGTTTTTATACCAAAAAATCCATAAGCCCTGTTTTTTATCATTTTTGTATATTCCCTGACTTTGTTTTTGTTTGTTGTCCCAGTATTCTGTTTTTAAATCCTGTGCAAAAATGTTTGAGCTAAAGATTATTAATAGTATAATTAATAAATAATGTTTTTTCATTTGTTTATATTTTTTTGTAATTGGTTAATTTTCAATCATTTTTGGCTTTTGGCTTTTGGCTTTTGTTATTTAATCTTTATACTCATAATTCATAACTGTCTTTGGTCATGGATGTTTCATATATTTTGTAAAAAAAAATATTTATTATTTTGAAAATATCCTTAATTTTTTTGTTTTTTTGTTACAAAATTACAAAAATATATATTTTTTGTAATTTTTATAAATCTAAATAACTAAATTCATCTTTGTTAAACCAAAAATCTTAAAAAAATGAACAAAAAAATTAAAATTTTTGTTATTGGCTTTTTAACTTTATTATTATCAGTATTTGTTTTTATGCCAAACAGAGCAGATGCTCAGAAGCTGTATGTTTATAACAGTGTTGCAAACGACCCGTTAAATGCAAAAATTTATACACTTGAAAATGGATTAACTGTTTATATGACAGTATATAAGGATGCTCCTAGAATTCAATCCTATATTGCTGTTAGAGCAGGAAGTAAAAATGACCCTCACGAAACACAGGGACTGGCTCATTATTTTGAACACATGATGTTTAAAGGAACAAATAATTATGGAACTCTGAACTGGGAAAAAGAAAAACCATTAGTTGCACAAATAGATAGCTTATTTGAGGTCTATAGAACTATTAAAGATAAAGATAAAAGAAAATCTTTTTATCATATTATTGACAGCATCTCTTATTTGGCTTCCCAGTATGCTATACCAAATGAATATGATAAACTGGCTTCAATAATTGGTGCAACAGCAACTAATGCCTTTACTTCATCAGAACAAACGGTCTTTGTTAATAATATTCCTTCTAATCAATTGGAAAACTGGCTTACTATTGAAGCAGATAGATTTAAAAATCCTGTGTTGCGTCTTTTCCATACTGAACTTGAAGTTATTTATGAAGAAAAAAATATGCATCTCACCAGTGATGATTTTAAAGTTTATACAGCTTTGTTTAAAGAACTTTTTAAAAAACATACTTATGGCACTCAGACAACTATTGGCTCAACAGAATGTATAAAAAATCCTTCAATGAAAAATATAAGATGGTTCTTTGACCATTATTATGTTCCAAATAATATGGCTATATGTCTTTCAGGAGATTTTAATCCTGACGAAGCAATTAGATTAATAGATAAAAAATTTGAAAATTATCAAAAAAAGGAAGTCCCGGCTTTTACTTATGAAAAAGAAGACCCGATTACAGAACCTGTTGTAAAAGAAGTTGTAGGACCTAATGCTGAAAATGTTACTATAGGTTTTCGCTTTGACGGAGCTAATTCTAAAGATGCTGATATGCTTACATTAACAGATATGATATTATCAAACAGACAAGCAGGATTGATAGACCTTAATCTTAATCAAAAACAAAAAGTGCTAAAAGCTTCTTCTTATCTGGAAATAATGAAAGATTATTCAGTTCAGGTGCTTACAGGAAATCCTAAAAAAGGACAAACACTTGAACAGGTTAAAGACCTTTTGCTCTCCCAAATAGAATTAATTAAAAAAGGCGAATTCCCTGACTGGCTATTACCGGCAATTATTAATGATTTAAAACTTGACCAAATAAAGAGATATGAAAAAAATGAAAACAGAGCAATGGACTTTGTAGAATCTTTTATCCTTGGCATCCTCTGGAAAGATAAAGTTAATGAATTTGATGTGCTGTCAAAAATAACAAAACAGGATATCGTTGATTTTGCAAAAAAGAATTTTAATAACAATTATGTCATTGTTTATAAAAGAACAGGAAAAGATAAAAGTATTGAAAAAATTAAAAAACCTAAGATTACTCCTATAAAGATAAATCGTGATGACAAGTCCTTATTTTTAAAAATTATTGAAAATAACAGAGTTGCTGATATTGAGCCGGTATTTTTGGATCTTGATAAAGACCTGAAAAAATTTAAGATAAAAAGTGATATTCCTGTATTATATAAAGAAAATACTGAAAACAAAACTTTCCATTTGTATTATATTTTTGAAATGGGAACCAATAATGATAAAAAATTAGGACTATCTATTGACTATTTAAAATATTTAGGCACTTCAAAATATACTCCTGAACAGATACAACAGGAGTTTTATAAGCTTGGTTGTTCTTTTTCTGTCTTTGATTCAGAAGATCAGGTTTATGTAGGTCTTAGCGGACTTAGCGAAAATATGGATAAGTCGCTCAATTTATTTGAAGGTCTTTTGTCTGATGCTCAATCCAATAAACAGGCATTTGATAATTTAATTAAAGATGAGGTCAAGAAAAGAGAGGATAATAAAAAAAATCCACAGGCAATATTCGGATATTTGGCAATGTATGGTATTTATGGTCCACAATCTCCGCTTACGCATATATTATCAGAAAAAGAGATGAATATTTTAACACCCGAAGAATTAGTAACAATAATAAAAGGACTTAATTCTTATGAACATCATATCTTGTATTATGGAGATTATTCTCCTGAAAAATTAATGATTTCACTTGACAAATATCACAAAGTGCCTAGAAAATTAAGACCTGTTCCTGCTGAAACAAAATTTACAGAATTAAATACTGATAATAACAAAGTGTTTTTTGTTGATTATGATATGAAACAGGCAATGATTTTTATGCTTTCACAAAGCGAAAAGTATAATAAAGAGAATGCTCCCATAATCAAGTTATATAATGAATATTTTGGTGCGGGTATGAATTCAATTGTATTTCAGGAAATGAGAGAGTCAAGAGCTTTGGCTTATTTTGCAATTTCAATTTACCAGAATATGCTTGGAAAAAAAGAAAATCATTTTTATGATATATCTTTTATTATGACCCAGACAGATAAAATGGATGAAGCAATGACAGCTTTTTATGATATATTAAATAATATACCTGAATCTGAAGAATCGTTTAATCTGGCTAAAAATTCTATTATACAAAAGCTGAGAACAGAAAGAATCACTAAGTCCGATGTGCTTTTTCAATATGAAAGCGCCAAAAAATTAGGTCTTGATTATGATATCAGAAAAGATGTATTTGAAAAAATGCCTTCTTTTACTTATGCTGATGTTAAAGCTTTTCAGGAAAAATATATAAAAAATCAAAATAAGACAATCCTTATTCTAGGCGATGAAAAATCAATTGATTTTAAAATTCTTAAAAAATATGGAAAGGTTAAAAAATTAAAACTTAAAGATATTTTTGGGTATTAATAATTATTTGTTTATACTGATTTTTTTATGTTTTTGTTTTTTTGTATAAAACACTATTAAGTTGTGGGTAATGCTATAAAGGAGCATTGCTCAAAATAAAATCCTAAATAATTTCTACAGATAAATTTAATATACTATCTTTGATGAAACTGGTTTATAAATGGAATTAAAAATTTTAACATCTGAACTGCTTGCTGATTACACTTCTATTGTAAAGGAATCACCGTTGGATAAATTAAGTAAAATCAAAAAAATAGAGATTCCTGTTGATTATTTTCAATTTTATAAATCAGTTTCATCCGTTTATTCGTCAAAGATTGAGGGAGAGAATATTGATTTTGACAGTTTCTTCAAGCATAAATTCATGAATGTCAAATACAAACCCTATTATACTAAAAAAGCAGATGATTTGTATTCTGCTTATGATTACATAGATAATAATAAACTAAATCTTAAAAATGTAAAAAAAGCCCATTCTATATTAAGTTCAAATCTTTTACCCAAAAGTCAGCAAGGATTGATACGGACAAATATAATGTTTGTAATTAATAGTGATGACCGGATAGAGTATGTTGCTGCAAGTTCTGGAATTGTAAATCAAGAACTTGATAAGCTATTCCAGGATATTGATATTTTGCTGAAAACAGAATTGAACCCATTTGAGATTTTTTACTTTGCATCTTTAATTCATCTAATATTTGTCAAGATACATCCTTTCCAAGATGGTAACGGACGGACCGCCCGATTGATTGAAAAATGGTTTTTAATAGAAAAAATTGGAAAAAAAGCAACAATAATTCAACTTGAAAAAAACTATTATAAAAATTTAAAGGATTCCTATTCAAATATTAAAAAGTTAGGATTGGAATATGAGAATTTGGATTACAGTAAAAGTTTGGATTTTTTATTAATGACAGTAACAGGAATAGATGATGAAAAATAAAATGCACATATCCGCAATCATGTCGTCAGCTGACAATCAAATGCTCGCTACGCTTATAATATCAGACATCCTGACTTTAGAATTCTTAAAAAAATTATAGTATAAACTTGTAACTAATTGATATACAACATCATAAAACAAAACTACACATTTTGAATGACTAAAATTTAAAATGCCTAAAATACTTAAAATTAGAAACATTTGATTTTAGGCACTTTAGTTCATTTTAGGCATTTGTGTTTTTGTAGATAGAACATGTAATTTTAGCACAAGATTTTATGAAAATTTAAGAAGTCTCGACTTAGAGTTTGTATGGGGTATAAATTATTGCTACAGTTCCTGCCATTGCCATATATTCCAACTATTAATTTTTTTTTTAAATCATTAATATAAATAATCTATGGTTTTTATGTAAGTTTGTATTTTAATTAAAATAAATTATTATGGACAAAATTTCTGATACAAAAAACAAAATAAGAGTAGGCATTACTCATGGAGATTTAAATGGTATAGGATATGAAGTAATCATTAAGACATTAATGGACATAAGAATATTTGAATTATTTACTCCTGTTGTTTATGGCTCTTCAAGAGTTGCTTCTTATCATAGAAAAACTATTGGTATTGACAATTTTAGTTTTAATTTAATAAAAGATGCTGATTTTGCTAATCCTAAACGTTCAAACATAATAAATTGTTATGACAAAGAAATTAAAATTAATCTTGGAGAATCAACCGATATAGCAGGTAAATTAGCATATTTAGCATTAGAGAGAGCTGTTAAAGACCTGAAAGACAACAAGATAGATGTATTAGTTACAGCTCCGATTAATAAAAAAAACATACAATCAGATGATTTTATTTTTCCCGGTCATACAGAATATTTAACTCAAAAATTTGACTGTAAAGATAGTTTAATGCTTATGGTCAGCAATAAATTAAGAATAGGCGTTATTACAGGACACATACCTATCAAAGATGTTTCTTCCAGTATTACAGAAGAACTGATATTAAAAAAGATAAAAATATTAAATGATTCATTAATAAAGGACTTTGGCATAATAAAGCCCAAGATAGCACTTTTAGGACTTAACCCACATGCAGGCGATCAAGGACTCATTGGCGATGAAGAACAAAAAATAATTATTCCCGGTATAAAAAAAGCTTGTGATAAAAATATTCTTGCTTTTGGTCCTTATGCTGCTGATGGTTTTTTTGGCTCGTCAAATTTTGCGAAGTTTGATGGCATTCTGGCAATGTATCATGACCAGGGATTAATACCTTTTAAAACACTTTCTTTTGATAAAGGTGTTAATTTTACTGCTGGATTGCCAATAGTAAGGACTTCACCCGGACATGGCACTGCTTATGATATAGCAGGTCAAAATCAAGCTTCTCCTAACTCTTTGCGTGATGCTATTTATCTCGCTTGTGATATTTACAGAAAAAGATTAGAATATGAAAAATTAAACGCTAATCCTTTGTAAAATAGAGTAGCAGTAGCAGTTATACTTTATATGGACATATTTTGCACTTCGGCAAGCTCAGTAGAGCCATAATATGATTTGTCATTCATGGTCATTTGTTCGCTTTACTCACTGTCATTTGGCTTCGCCGTCATTTGTTGCCATTTGTTCGCTTCGCTCACTGTCATTCAGGTTTATTGACTATTTAATGACTATCAATGACAACTAATGACAACTAATGACAACTAATGACAACTAATGACAACTAATGACAACTAATGA
>CAZZDX010000124.1:5192-8834 GCA_964653185.1 uncultured Bacteroidales bacterium | reverse complement strand
GACCTTTTTTATTAGTTTTTATTATTTTTGCAAACATACGAGACAAACTGCCGTTGTCTGATTTTATTTTTTTTATTGTAAAAATTTTTACAGATATGCGATTATTAAAAAAATTGAACTAATGTAATTTCTTCCTTTTTAGTAAATAAGGTAATAATACTTGTCTAAAACCCTGATTAATATCAGCTTCTATAAAATCTATTTTATACTGACCGCAATGAAGTTTTAATTTTTCTTTATAATCATTAATATATTTAATATATTTTTCTTTAATATCATTAGGATTAAGTTTTAACTCTTCGCCGCTTTCCATATCAATAAATTTATAAGGACCCCTATCAAAATCAAAATCCAATTCCTTTTGTTTATCCAAAACATGAAATAATATTACTTCGTGTTTATTATGTCTAAGATGTTGTAATGCGGAAAAAAGTTCATCGGACTTTCCTATATTTTCCATCATATCACTAAAAATAATTACCAGTGAACGTCTATGAAGTCGTTCTGCTATCTGATGCAAAGATTTGGAAGCAGAAGTTTTTTTATGTGTATCTGTAGATATGGGTTTTAATAACTTTTCAAGCTCATGATATAAAAATTTATGATGAACAGAGCTGCTCTTTGCCTGTGTATGAAGTTCTATATGATCAGAAAAAAAACTTAATCCAACAGCATCTCTCTGGTTTTTTAATAAATACATTAATGCACCTGTGCAATAAACTGCAAAAGTAATTTTATTAGGATTGTCAATAGATATATTATCTTTAACAGGAAAATACATTGAAGATGAGTTGTCAATAATTATCTGTGACCGTAAATTGGTCTCTTCTTCAAAACATTTGACAAACATTTTATCAGTTCTGCCATATAATTTCCAGTCAATATATCGTGTTGATTCTCCTGCATTATACAAACGATGTTCGGTAAATTCAACAGAAAAACCATGAAAAGGACTTTTATGAAGACCTGTTATAAAACCTTCAACAGCTTGTTTTGCAATAAATTCTAATTTACCAAATTGTTGCAGATTACCTTTTTCAATTATATGTTGCATAATAGATTACTGTCATTTATAGTCATTTTACTTTGTCGTCATTCATAGCCTGCCCCGTAGCAAAGCGTATCGGGGTCATCTGGCTTCGCCGTCATTTTATGGTCATTGATTATCATTAACCATATAACCATATAACCATTTAACAATTTAATAATTTTAAATATTCCTAGGCATTTCTTTATGGTCATTTGGCTCCACCATCATTTAGTTGTTAATGACAATTAATTACTACTAATGACAATCAATGACTATTAATGATTATGTTAAAATTATAACCATTTATAGCATTAATTTTTTTATAAAAAAGTTTCTATCTTGTCTTTAAATTCTTTTTTTGGTGCAGTTCCAATCTGTTTATCAACAATTTTACCGTTTTTAAAAAATAAAACCGTAGGTATGCTTCTGATACCAAACTTTGCAGTAGTTACAGGATTGTTATCAACATTAATTTTACCTGCAACAATTTTATCTTTATACTCATCAGCCAGTTCTGATATAATTGGACCTATCATTTTACAAGGTCCACACCATTCTGCCCATAAATCAGCTATTACAAGCTTATCAGATTTTAAAACTATCTCCTCAAAATTATTATCTGTTATTTCTATTATCATAATCAATTAATGTATTAAATTTTTTATGTAAAGGTATATTTTATTTTTTTGTAAATATTTAAGTGTTAGTGTCTTAATTCTAATATTCGTGTATTTTTTGGCAGAATATTTTATCTAAAACTTTTATAATTTCTAATTGCTCTAATTGATCTAATTAACCTAATCAAATCCCAATCTTCAATTTCTAATGTCCAGTTTTGGCATTGAGCATTATTTGGTTTATTTGTCATTGTGTATTGGTCATTTTTTAGGTCAATTAGATTAATTAGAAATTAGGTCAATTTATCATATAACTTGTTTGGTTCTGGCTTGTCCAGGTTAGGCAATTATATAATTAATATTTATTAATAAATTATAAGTAAACCCTTAGTTTATTTTATAATTCAAATCCATCTCTTTAATAGAGTTTAAAAATTCCGAACTGTTTACCCTGATTTTTTTTGATGGCATCTCAATTTTAATATTATCAGTATTGTCAAAAATATTAAATTTTAGCTTACATTTTCCTAAATTTGAGTTTGCTTTTTCAAATATTTTTTGTATAAAGTCATCATTAATATCAGACAAATATAGGTTAATAGAAATGCTATCAGTATATTTTCCCAATGCGTCTGAAAGTAAAATTATATTATTTACTCTTACTTCCATTCTATCATCATCGCCCCATTGTTTTTTTTGTACTTTAGCGTTTATTAATAAGAATCTATTTTCTTCCAAAAAATGTTTAAGTTTTAGATAAGTTTCAGAAAAAACATAAAGCCGTATAGAATCGGAATAATCTTCAATAGTAAATGTTCCAAAGGGTTTATCGTTTTTGGTAATCTTGTGAGCTACCGAAGATACTATACCTGCAAATTTTACTTCATAATTTTTATAGCTGTCAATATTTTTATTTAACTTCTCTATTGTTGTATTACAAAAATTCTCTATTGTTGATTTATAAACATCAAGAGGATGACCTGACAAATAAAATCCTGTTACTTCTTTCTCGTTTTTTAGTTGTTGGATTTTTGTCCAGTGTTCACATACAGGCATTTCAATGTTTAATGTTTGTATATTATCTGACTCTCCAAATATATCTATTTGATTTGGGTTTTGTCTGGACTTATAATTATTAGTATCTTTAATTATTTTTTCAAGAAAGGTTAAATCTTCATTATTTTTTTTATAAAAATATTGAGCTCTGTGAGTATTTTTAAAGCTATCAAAAGCGCCTGCATAAGCCAAAGATTCTAAAGATTTTTTGCCTACAGTATGTAAGTCAGAACGGTTTATAAGGTCAAAAGCATCTTTGAAATTACCATTCTTTGTTCTTTCCTTAATTATAAAATCAACAGCATTTTTGCCTACACCTTTGATAGCACCTAAGCCAAAACGAATTTCTCCTTTTTTATTAACTACAAATTTAAAAGTGCTTTCATTAATATCAGGACCTAATACCTGTATGTTTTGTCGCTTACATTCATCTATAAAATAAGTAATTTTTTTAATATCATTAATATTATTTGTCAAAACAGCAGCCATATATTCAGCAGCATAATGAGCTTTGAGATATGCTGTTTTATATGCTATAACAGAATAAGCTGCTGAATGAGAACGGTTAAATCCATATTTTGCAAATTCCTGTATTTTATCAAATACTTTGTTTGCTTTTTCTTTTTTTATGCCTTTTTTTTCTGCTCCTTCAACAAAAATTCCTCTCTGTTGTTCCATTATACCCGGTTTTTTCTTTCCCATAGCCCTGCGTATAAGGTCGGCTGAACCAAGAGAAAATCCTCCCATAATCTGAACTGCCTGCATAATCTGCTCCTGATAAACCATTATACCATAAGTAGGTTTTAATATATCTTCAAGTAAAGGGTCCGGATATTCAATATTTTCTTTTCCTTGTTTACGTTTAATAAAACCAGGTATATAATCCATTGGTCCTGGACGATATAACGCATTCATTGCTATCAGGTCTTCAATATTTGT
>CAZZDX010000124.1:0-5182 GCA_964653185.1 uncultured Bacteroidales bacterium | reverse complement strand
GTTGGCTTAAGATCCTTTAAATATGTTCTCATCCCTTTGGACTCAAATTGAAAAGTTCCTATGGTCTCACCTCTTTGATATAACTCAAAGGTCTTCTTATCATCCATAGGTATATCATCAATATTTATTTTTATTCCATGTCTTATATATACATTTTCAACAGCATCTTTTATTATTGAGAGTGTTTTTAGTCCAAGGAAATCCATTTTAAGCATTCCTGCTGACTCAACAAGTTTACCTTCATATTGAGTAACCATCATATCAGAACCTTTGGCAGTACATAAAGGAATATTTTCTATCAAATCATCAGGACCTATAATAATACCACAGGCATGAGTGCCTGTATGACGGACAGAACCTTCTAATTCCTCAGCAAGAGTTAATGTTTTTTTAACAAGTTCTGAACCATTCTTTTTTGCTTCAGATAGTTCAGGGATTTTTTTAAAAGCTTCTTTTAAAGTAACATTAGGTCCTTCCGGAACCAATTTAGCTAATCTGTCAGATTCATTAAGAGGAAGTTTTAATACTCTTGCAACATCTCTTATTGCCAATCTTGCTGCCATTGTCCCAAAAGTGATAATCTGGGCAACTCTTTCTTTACCATATTTTTTTGTTACATAATCAATAACCTTTTCACGACCCTCGTCATCAAAATCAATGTCTATATCAGGCATATTGACTCTTTCAGGATTAAGAAAACGTTCAAACAGAAGATTGTATTTTATAGGGTCTATATCTGTAATTCCTATACAAAAAGCTACTGATGACCCTGCCGCCGAACCTCTTCCGGGACCAACAGCCACATCTGATTTTTTTGCCTCTCTGATAAAATCCTGAACAATAAGAAAATATCCCGGAAAACCCATATCTTTGATTACGGATAGTTCATACTCTAAACGTTGTTTTATCTCATCATTTAGCTCAGGATAACAATGCTTTGCTCCTTCATAAGTTAAATGTTTAAGATATTCCATTTCAGAAGAAAAACCCTCAGGAAGAGGAAATACAGGTAATATAATTTTATCACATTTTATATTAAAATTTTCAATTTTATCAACAATTTCCTGTGTATTGGAGATAGCTTCCGGTATACCTGAAAACAGTTCACTCATCTCTGCCTTTGTCTTTAAAAACTCCTGTCCTGAATATTTCATCCTATCATTATCAGAAAAATCTTTCCCTGTATTAAGACATACCAAAATGTCATGCGCTTCAGCATCTTCTTCATTCACAAAATGAACATCATTTGTTGCTACAAGTTTAACATTATATTTTTTGGATAGATTAACAAGTGCTTTGTCAACAATTTCCTGGTCAGGGATTCCATGACGATGCAATTCTAAATAAAAATCATCTTTAAAAATGTCAAGATATTCTTCAATTATTTTTCCTGCTTTATCTTCACCTTTTTCAAGAATCGTTTTAGGAATTTCTCCTGCCAAACAAGCTGATAATGCAATTAATCCTTCATGATATTCTTTAAGCAGTTGTTTATCAACTCGTGGAGTATAATAAAATCCCTGCAAAAAACTTAATGATGATAACTTAGAGAGATTTTTATATCCTGTTATATTTTTGGCTAATAATATAAGATGATGTCCGCTTCTATCTTCTTTACCTTTCTTATCAAAGCGACTATTTCGGGCAACATACATTTCACTGCCAATAATAGGTTTTATTCCCTGCTCTTTTGCCTGAGTAACAAACTTTAAGACACCATACATATTGCCATGGTCAGTAATTGCAAGAGCTTTCATCCCATCTTTCTTTGCTTTTAACAATAAAGAATCAATACTTGCTTCTCCGTCAAGTATTGAAAACTGCGTATGGACGTGTAAATGTGTAAAATTCATAATTAAAAATTATAAATGACTATGACTGGTAAAATGTTTAATTAATCTATGCTGAAATAATGCTACGAATGCACGAATTAAAGATGAATAAAATTTTTATGCTTATTTTATTTTTATTATCTAAGAGTTATGAGATTAAAAATATAATGTGTAAAATTATACAAAATATTATAAGAATTTTGGATTGTTAATAAAAAAATATTAATTTGACTAATTTAATTTTATTCTCGGGTCTAATAGTCCGTAAATTATATCTACAAAAATATTAATAAAGACCAAAATAACAGATACAAAAAGCACAGCTCCCATTACAACAGGGAAGTCATATTTTTCCAGAGAGTTAACAATTACAACGCCAAGACCTTTCCAGTCAAAGATATATTCTACAAATACAGCTCCTGCCATAAGAGATGCAAACCATCCTGACACAGCTGTTATCACAGGATTTAAAGCGTTTTTTAGAGCATGTTTATATATTATTTTAAAATTGCTGAGTCCTTTGGCTTTTGCTGTTCTTATATAATCCTGTGATAAAATATCCAAAAAAGAATTCCTTGTAAGTTCAACAATTATTGCGAGAGGACGAATGCCAAGAGTAAAAGCAGGTAAGATAAGATTTTTTAAATTCAGATATTCGCCTTCACCAAAATCATCTATAGAATACAAACTTCCGGACATATTCAGTCCTGTGTAATCGGCAAGGACATAAGCAAAAAACCATGCAATAATAATAGCAGCAAAAAATGAAGGCAAAGACATTCCTGATACAGATAATATAAGAGATATTTTGTCAAAGAAACCATCTTTTTTTATTGCAGAAAAAATTCCAATAATTACTCCAATAACAAAAGCAAAAGTTATTGCTGTCAAAGCAAGTATTGCTGTATTAGGGAAAGCTTGCAGTAATATATCAGAGACCTTTCTTTTGTTTTGGTAAGAACGTCGTAAATAAGGATATTTTAATATTAATACTTTATTTTCTGACAGATGCAGAAATTTTTTATATGGTTTATATTTAGAACTATCCAAATACCAGTAACTTTCTTTATCATTTTGGTTATGAACAGATACAGGAGATAAATCATTGATATAATTAAGATACTGTATAAACAACGGCTTATCGCGTCCTAAATCTTTATTTATAGCTTCAACAGATGCAATATCAGCTCTTTGTCCTAACATCATACGGGCAGGATCGCCGGGTAAGACATTAAAGAGTATAAAAACTATTGTTATAACTCCGAATAATACTAAAAATCCGTAAAATAATCGTTTAAGTAAAAATCTTAACATTTTTTAATCGTTCACAAATTAAAATCATTGAAAACATTTAACAATTTAATCTAAATTATTCATAAATTAAATTATATATTATTATCATTAGCCCCGTCCTTCAGGTCGGGGAATAGATTTAAGCAACACCCGCCTCTGCGAAATTTTGAAAATTTTATAAAATAAAAAAATAAAATTTTCAAAATTTCGCAGAGAGTATCATGCTCTTATCCTTGTCCCCGCCTTTTAAGGCGGGGCTAATGATATATATTTTCTGAAAATTTATGAATTAATCAGTTTAACAATTTAACAATTTAGTTTGCATAATAGTTACAAATAAAGTGTGAACAATTACACATTAAAACTTAAAGTATTTTCTTTTAGTTTTATAAGTGCAAATATTGCATAATTAATTATATCATAATAGTTAGCATCAATACCTTCTGATACAATTGTTTCTCCTTTATTATCTTCAATTTGTTTAATTCTAAATAATCTCATCAATATTATATCTGTTAATGAGCTTATACGCATATCTCTCCATGCTTCATCATAATCATGATTTTTATCTTCCATCAAAAATTTGGCTTTATAAATATATTTATCATATAGGTTTTCAGTTTTTTCTTTTTCAAGAAAAATATTTTCATCATTACCAAGTTCTAATGTTATTAAAGCCATAACAGAGTAATTAATTATACCAATATATTCTGGTTTAATACCTTCATCAATCTTTTTTATTTTTGTTTCCTCAATGCTTCTAATACGTTGAGCTTTTATAAAAATTTGGTCTGTAATAGAACTCATTCTTAATATTCTCCATGCAGTGCCATAGTCCTTCATTTTTTTAATAAAGACCTTTTTGCATTCTGAAATTATAAATTCAAATTGTTTTGATGTTTTATTCATTTTTCTAATAGTATATTTGCAAAAAAAAATTATACAAATTTAAAAAATAACATAGGTTAATGGATAGATTAATAAAAAATAAAAATACATTTTTTTTTTCAAAGAGGACAATAAATTGTGGAGATAAAATTTTAGACCTTGGCAATCCTGTTGTAATGGGCGTTTTGAATATAACTTCTGATTCGTTTTACGATGGTGGAAGATATACTTCAGAATGTAAACAGATTAAGCAAACAGAAAAAATGATTGATGAGGGTGCAAAGATAATTGATATAGGAGCTGTGTCCACAAAACCGGGTGCAAAACAGGTGTCTGAAAAAGAAGAAATACGAAAATTAATACCTGTAATAATAAAAATCAGAAAAATTTTTTCTGATATATGTATTTCAGCAGATACTTACAGAGCATCTGTTGCTGAGCTTTCTGTTGATAATGGTGCTGATATTATCAATGATATTTCAGGCGGAACTTTTGATGCTCAAATGTTTGAAACAATAGCAAAAATTAATGTGCCTTATATAATCATGCATATTCAGGGATCTCCACAAAATATGCAAAAAAATCCTGTATATAAAGATGTTGTTAAAGAAATTATTTTATTTTTTTCAAAACAAATAAATAAATTAAAAAAAATTGGTGTCCATGATGTTATTATTGACCCTGGCTTTGGATTTGGTAAGACACTTGCACATAATTATGAAATTCTTGATAAACTTGATATGTTTAAAATTTTTGAACTTCCTGTTCTTGTAGGTATGTCAAGGAAAAGAATGATTTATAAGTTGTTAAATATTACACCATCCGAGGCATTAAACGGAACCAGCGTTTTAAATACAATAGCTTTGCTCAAAGGTGCAAATATATTAAGAGTACATGATGTCCAACAAGCTTTTGAATCAATAAAAATAACTTCAGCATTAAATTCAGACAATCAAAAGCAAAAACAAATGTTATCTGATTTGAAGTAAAAATGCCTAAAATTCAAAATGCCTAAAATACTTAAAATATTAATAGAAGTCCCCTTAATTGCTTATGTGTTCATGTTAATTTTAAATTAATTTTTTTATCCTGATTAATTACTTCGTGAAATTGCTTTCCGAATTCTATGGTTAAAAAAAATAATTTAAACAATTTTTATTAACATTTTT
>CAZZDX010000123.1:0-8876 GCA_964653185.1 uncultured Bacteroidales bacterium | reverse complement strand
CAGAACCGCGAATACAACTTAATGATAGCTTTGCCAAACTTATTGATATTAGCGAGTTTGTAATAAGAGAAAGAGAAGCACGAAACGAAGCTGACAGACCTTTTATAACAACTTCATTAAAAGTTGATTCTGACACTAAAATGGGTATTGTAACTGACCTTAAACAAGAATTAAGAAAAGCTAATGCACTAAAAATTAGCTATTCTACCCGTAAAGTTGCTGATAAAAAATAAAATTCAGAAAAAACCTATCTCTATAAAATTAAGCAACGTTTCTACTAAAAAACTTATCCTGATTAATTACTTCATGCCCTCTGCGAAATTTTGAAAATTTTATAAAAAAAATAAAAAAATCAAAATTTCGCAGAGTCGGGTGTTGCTTAAAACTATACCCCGCCCTGAAGGACGGGGCTAATGATAATAACATATAATTTAATTTATGAACTTAGCGAATTGTAAATCCCGCATTTATCGGGAGCGATCTCACGAAGTAATAATTCAGATTATGTCATAATCACATCTTTCAGATATTTTGCCGTATAGCTATCTGTATTATCAATAATTTTTTCAGGTGAGCCCTGACAGATTATTCTTCCGCCTTTTTTACCACATTCAGCCCCTATATCAATAATATAATCAACAGATTTTATGACATCCATATTATGTTCTATTATCAGCACTGTATTCCCTTTATCAACTAAAGCATTAAGAACATTTAAAAGAACTTTAACATCTTCAAAATGCAGACCTATTGTTGGCTCATCTAATATATATAAAGTATTACCAGTATCGCTTTTTGCCAGTTCATCAGATAGTTTTACTCTTTGTGCTTCGCCACCCGACAATGTTGTTGATTGTTGTCCAAGAGTTATATATCCAAGTCCTACATCCTGCATTGTTTTAACTCTTCTGTATATGTTTGGTATATTTTTAAAGAAAGGCACACATTGATTTATGCTCATATTTAGCACATCACTAATAGATTTTCCTTTATATTTAATTTCCAGTGTCTCGCGGTTATATCTTTTACCGTTACAGGTTTCACATACAACATAAACATCAGGCAAAAAGTTCATCTTAATAGTTCTAAGTCCTGCGCCCTGGCATGTCTCACATCTGCCACCTTGAACATTAAAAGAAAATCTTCCTGATTTGTAACCTCTTATTTTAGATTCAGGCAAGTGAGCATATAATTTTCTTATCTCATCAAAAACGCCTGTATAAGTAGCAGGATTTGACCTTGGTGTTCTGCCAATAGGTGACTGATTGATTTCTATTACTTTGTCAATATTATTTATGTTTTGTATAGAATTGTATGGCAAAGGATTTTTAACTGACTTATAAAAATACTGACTTAAACAAGGATATAATGTCTCATTAATAAGAGATGACTTGCCACTACCGGACACGCCTGTAACACATATTAACATACCAAGAGGTAATTTTAAGCATACATTTTTCAGGTTATTACCTTTTGCTCCATCAAGTATTAAGAATTTTCCATTGCCTTTGCGACGGACCAAAGGTATTTCAATATATTTTTCTCCTTTTAAATATTTAGCTGTTAAAGTATTGGTTTTTATAACATCTTTTGGAGTTCCCTGAGCAATGATTTCTCCTCCGTATTTTCCCGGTTTTGGTCCAATATCAATAATATAGTCAGCAGACATAATCATTTCTCTGTCGTGTTCAGCCACGATAATAGAGTTTCCTATATCCCGCAGTTTTTTTAAAGTTTTAATCAAACGGATACTATCCCGCTGGTGTAATCCTATGCTTGGTTCGTCAAGTATATATAATATTCCTGTAAGCTGAGAGCTTATTTGGGTTGCAAGTCGTATTCGTTGAGATTCGCCACCTGACAAACTTCTTGCTGCTCTGTTTAAAGTTAAATAATCCAGCCCTACATCTAACAAAAATCTAATTTTTGTCTTAATTTCTCTGACAATTTCCTGAGCTATCTTCAATCTTCTTTTATCTATATAAGAATCAATATTATCAAACCAGTTATAAAGTTGAATTAATTCAAGGTTAGCCAAGTCAGCTATATTTTTGTCAGATATTTTAAATGACAGAGATTCTTTTTTTAACCGTGTTCCATTACATTCGGGGCATGCCTTGGTATTCATAAATTTGCCAACCCATTTTTTAATAGAATTAGAAGATGTTTCTGTATATTGATTATTGATAAAATTAATGATACCTTCAAAATTAAGTTCATAAGTTATTCCTATACTATCATTTAGGACAGTAAATATTTCGTCAGAGCCATAAAGCATAACATTAACTGCTTTTTCAGAAATATCTTTAATAGGAGTGTCAAGATTAAAGTTATATTTTTTGCCTATTGCTTCAAGTTGTTTAAATATCCAGTTATTTTTAAATTTCCCTACCGGTATGATGGCTCCATTTCTTATGGTCTTTGTATTATCAGGAATAATTTTATCAATATCTAATTCAGACATTACTCCCAGACCGTTACATTTAGGGCATGCACCATAAGGTGTGTTAAAAGAAAATATATTAGGTTCCGGCTCTTCATAAGATATGCCTGATACAGGGCACATCAGAGAGCGACTGAAATACTGAATATTTTCTGTTTCATCCATAACAGCAACTTTATTTTCACTGTATTTCATTGCTGTTTTAACAGATTTTATGATTCGTTGTTTTGAATTTGGTGATACATTAATTTGGTCAACAACAATTTCAATGTCGTGTATTTTATATCTGTCAAGTTGTAGTCCGAAGCTAAGTTCTTTGATGATCCCGTCGGTTCTGACTTTTAGAAATCCCTGTTTTCTTATTTTTTCAAATAAATCTCTGTAATGTCCTTTTCGTGCTTTTATTACAGGAGACAGAATAGTAATATTTTTGTTTATATATTTTTCAAATATGAGATTAATGATTTGGTCGTCAGTATATTTAATCATTTTTTTGCCGGTAACATAAGAATAGGCATCAGAAGTGCGGGCAAAAAGAAGTCGTAGCAGGTCGTATATTTCTGTGATTGTTCCTACAGTAGAGCGTGGATTTTTATTAATAGATTTTTGTTCAATAGAGATGACAGGATTTAGGCCTGTAATTTTATCAACATCCGGTCTTTTAAGATTGCCGATAAACTGTCGTGCATAAGCAGAGAGTGTCTCAACATATCTTCTTTGTCCTTCCGCATAGATAGTATCAAAAGCAAGTGATGATTTTCCACTACCGCTAAGACCTGTTATAACAACTAATTTATTACGGGGTATGGAACAATCAATGTTTTTAAGATTATGAACCCGGGCTCCGTATATCTCAAGGGTCTTATTTATTTTAACTTGTGGATTGGTCGTTGGGATTTAGGTTTTTTTGATGTTGTTTTTCTTCAGAATATTTTTTAAACTGATTAATTCTGTTTATAGCTAATTCATTATTTATACTTGATATATTAAAGAGCAGTTCTATTTTTTTTCCATTATCAGAAAATATTACTTTATCAGCAAGAGATTTTATAAGATACATTCCTCTTCCTTTGTTTGAGTTTGATTCTTTTGATATATCTGTTGGGTCAGTAACATTATTATAATCAAATCCATTGCCTTGATCTTCAATGGTAAAAGACAATACTGCCGGTTTTTGTTCAAAAGTAACAAATATATTTTTTTCGGGATTTTTTTTGTTTCCGTGGATCATTGCATTTTCAACAGCTTCGGTAATAGCTACAATTATATTACCAAAATAATTATTACTTACATGGAATTCATCACATATAGTATCAACAAATTCTTCAACTAAGTAAATGTTTTCCGGTAATGATTTAAATTTTAATTGATAGCTGTCCATTGTAATAAATTAATCTTCAAAATTGTATAAATATTCGTTAACTTTATTTTTATAAAAAGGTTTTAGATCTGGTGAAATAGTTTTTAATAGTTCTTCTTCTTTTAATTTTAATCTATTATACTTAAAAAAATTGTTAGGGTTACTAAAATTATGATTTTTTGCTTGTTCTGCTTTTCTTTTTTTTTCAAATCCGCGTTCTTGTTCTGCTTTTTCAGATTCAAGAAGTCTGACCATAATTTCCTGTTGTCGTTTTAATGTTTGTTGAGATATTATTTTATTTACGAGATCTGTTTCTGTTTGTTCCATTTTTTTTGTTATTTCGCTTATTTTTCCATTCATTTGTTGTCCATTTTTCTTTAATTCCTGACTTATTCCCTGTAGATGTCTTCTTATAGCCTCCTGTTGGGCTGCGAGCCGTGCTAATTGTTCGCTCATAGTTTTTTGTCCCTGTCCTTTTTTACCATCTTTCATTCCTTTTTTTAGTTGTTCAAGTTGTTTATTAAGTTGCTGTTGTAATTGTCTCATTGACTTTATAGACATCTTCCCTTCACCCGGCGAGGGCTTTCCTTTGCCCTTGCATTTACATCCTTTACCGGATTTCTGTTGAGACATTGCTTGTTTCATAGCTTCTAATGACTCTGATAATAGCAAAGCCAGATTATTAACAGATGTCATAACATATTGCTGACTGCTAACTGCCTGACCTTTTGTTTTGTATGTATATCCTATTGTGTTCATATCTAACAATATGTCTAAGGTCTTCTCTATATTTTGATTTATCTTATTGATTTCTTTATTAACAAAGGATTTAATTCTTACCTGTCTTTTACTCAATGCAAACAAAGAGTCCTCAATCATCTGCATATTATCTTTTAAGTCCTTTTGTTTTCTGATAATTTCTATATATTTAGGGTCTGTTCTTGAAGTTTTTTTTAATTCTTCCATTAGATTTTCCTGGTCAAAAGATACTTGTATCAGATTTTCAAGAATGTTTCTAAGTGCATCAATATCTTCTTCCAGACCTTGTTTTTCCATTTCTTCTTTCATCTGTTGAAATTTCTGCGAAAGATTTTCCATTTGTTCCGAGGCACTTTTTTGTGATTTAGATGCCTTTTTATTTCTGTTTTTTTCTAATGATTCACTACTCTCCTCCAGATTTTGTTGAATATCATCTTCTTGTTTTTGAGTGTCTTTCAGATTGTTAGGTTCTTCTAATTCGTTATTTTTTTGTTTTAAGTCATTTATATCTTTTCTAATGTCTTTAAAGTCATTATTTATTTGTTTTTGTTCTTCTGCTAATTTTTCTTGCTGATCTATATCCTTTTTTTCTAAAGATTTTTTAGATAGTTCTTCCTGTTTTTTTGATAATTCAGATAATTTTTCAATTGTTTCTGTTAATTTTTTTTCAAATTCAAGTTGTTTAAATATCTCAAGAGTTCTGTCAAGTTGTTTTTCAATATCTTCATTTTCTAAATTCATGTTGTCAAGCATTTTTTTAATTTTATCTTTATCAGGTTTATCAAGCATTTTTTCAAGCTCTTCAAACATTTTTTTCATCTCATCTGTCATCAGCTCATCAAACAGTTTGTTTAATTCTTCCTGTTTTTTAAGTATCTCTTCGTCAACCTTAGTATATTGTTGTGCTTTAAAATTTTTCTCTTCATTTTGTTTTTGAATATTTTCTATTTTTTCTTTTATTTTTTTTTGTTTTTCAAGTAAGTCATTAATTTCTTTTTTCTCCTGCCATCCGATTTTTTCCTTTTCCAATATCTTTTTATTTAACTCATCAGTAGATTTTTGTAAGTCCTTTACCTGTTTTATTGTTTGTTCAATATTCTGTTTTATCTTTTGACTGTTTTCTTCTGTATTTTCTTTTATCTCTTTGAGTGTAGGAATTTTAGAGACCATTGTCTGTGAACGGGTTGATTTGCTTCCGTTTATAGCATCATTATCCCATATCTCAAAATAATATTCAAATTCATTGCCGGGATTTAATGATAGTGTTGATAAATCAAAATGATAAAAGAATTGTTGTTGTCTTATTATATTATCTATAGAAATTTTGTCAAAAAAATTGTTGTCTGTTGAGTCAGCAGATTCTTGATTAGATAATTTTTTATAACAAAAGATTAATTTTTTAAATCCATAATCATCTTTTATAATGCCCTTAAAATAAAAATTGTTGTCATACAAAGAATCTCTGTATTCTTCTACTTTTATTGTCGGATATTCATCGGGAATAATTTTTATGGAATAAGCCAGCGAATCTTTATTCGTAATATATTCATTTAATGTTTTTATTGAATATGTTTGGCTTGTAAGGAATACGTTGGAAAATTTAAACGCATTAGAAGATTCTTTTTTAATATTGTGTGTTTTGTCTTTAAATTTTAAGATAATATTTTTTGTATCTTTAGTAAAAAATTTCCAGTTTACTTTTGTCCCACAAGGAATAATTAAGTCCCCTGTATTTTCCAATACATCATTTTTTTCCTTAATATATTTTGGATAAATAAGAGCTACTTCAAAATTTAGTATTATTGGTTTAGGAAATACTGTGAGTTCGTATATTTTTGAATAATAATTTTCAGCAAAAAGCCGGAAGCTCTGATTTTTTTGTATGTTATTAAACTTATAATGAAAGAGTATAGTATTTTCTTTTGACATCTTATATTGCACATTACCAATCTTTATATAAATATTTTCAGGTATTTCATCTCCAATAAGTTTAACATCTAATTGAAAGTCATCCTGTTGTATAGCTTCTAATTTTTTGTTTAAAACAATAAATTTAAAAGGAGCTTTTTTTTCAAAAAACTTATTATGTTTGATAATTCGCTTTGTTGATTCAGTGAATAAACTTGGAGCGATAAACAAGACAATAATAAGAAATAGCAAAGGTATAACAGTATATTTTATATATTTTTTGTTTTTTGACAAATCAATAGCAGAAGAGAATGGTATGGGTTTGAGTTTTGAAATTTTTTGATTTATACTTGCCTGAATAAGCTCTTTGTTTTGCAAATTATTATCTTGTAATTGTTTTAATTGCAAGGTGTTAAGCAATTTATCTTTTACTTCAGGAAAATGTGTTCCAATAATTTTTGATGCCTGTTCTTTAGAAATTATCTTACCAATTTTATAAATTTTTGATAAAGGAATTATTATATATTTCGAAAGTATTATAATGTTGATAATCAGATATGTGTAAAAGATTGTAGTTCTAAGAATTGTTCCAAAATGAGCAAAATATTCCAGTATATTAACAGCAATATAAAAAATCAATAAAATGGTGATAGTATAAATTATACCTTTGATAAGTTGATTTTTGTAATATTTACGAATAAACTCATCTAATTTATTAATTAATATGTTATAATTATCTGTCATTTATAGTTATTATCCTAAAAATTAGAAGTATCTGCATAATGGCAAATTCACAGATTACAAAATTACATAAAATCTGTGGATATAGTCCGTAAATAATTATCAATGGATTAAAATTAATAGAAGTCCCCTTAAATTAATAACAAACTTTTTGATATATTATATAAAAAATTAAATAAAAAATATACTTTTGTTGTAAATTTTGCATTTAGGCATTAAATTTGATTATATACTTAAAAAAACATATATAATAATTATTTATAAACACATTTAAAATCAAAAAAATTATGAAACCCTTAAAAATTCATTCCTTTTTATTGATAATATGCTTTGCATTGTTTATATCTTCTTGCTCAACAACATCTACATCAGTGCAGGTGTTGGTTCCTGCTGATATAACGGTTCCTCATAATATCAGGAAATTAGTAATTGCTAATCGTTCATTGCCTGATAAAGGTGAGCAGTTTTCTAATTTTATTGAAGGATTTCTTACCGGAGAATCCATTTTAGCAGATAGAGAAGGTTCTAAAAGATGCGTTGAAGGACTTGGAAATAAATTAAATTCTTCACCAAGATTTGATGCTGTAATATCACATACCTCTCTTAAAGGAACAGGAACAAGGGAATTTTCTGTGCCTTTACAATGGAATATGGTAAACAATATATGTAAACAATATAATGCAGATGCCTTAGTACTGCTTGAAACTTTTGACTCAAACATTGCTTTTAAAACAGATAAAAAACAAAAAAAACAAACAATTAAAGATAAGGAAACAGGCATAAGTAGAGACACAATTATAACAGAATATCTTGCCGACTTGATTATTAATGTTAATGCCGGCTGGCGAATATATGACCCTGTTAACAAAAAAATAATTGATGAAGATTCTTTTACAGATGAAAAAAGATGGGCAGAAAAAGGTAAAAATCCGGAAGATGTAGAAAGAAAATTACCTTCTAAAAGAGATGCAATAAATGGTGCCGGATATTTTGCAGGGCAACAATTTGCTATGAGAATATCTCCTAACTGGAAAAATGCTACAAGATATTACTATATTAAAGGACGTAACAATTATTTTAAAATGGCAAAACAATATGCAAAAGCAGGTAACTGGGATAAAGCTATGGAATTTTGGGGAAATCTGACCTCAAATCCAAATCGTAAAATAGCAGGAAGAGCTTCGCATAATATGGCTGTAGCTAATGAAATGAAAGGGAACCTAAAACAAGCTCTCAAATGGGCAGATACTGCATATAAAAAATATAATATCAAAAAAGACAGAACTTATATCAATATCCTTACCCGTAGAATTATGGACCAAGACAAACTTAAAGAACAAATGTAAAAATAATTTCTTCTCTATATCAAAATATTACCTGTTATATTTTAAAAATTCATACTTTTTAGAATTGAGTAAAATTATAATTTTTTACATTGTTGTCCGATTAAATTTAATATTATTATAGTTATCGTTTATCAGGCAATTGCCTGATAATATTTCGCTCCTACGGAGCTTAATATCAATGTCGTTTAGTTAAGGAATAATGTTTTAAAAATCAGATTAGCACCACAATTTACCTGCCCCGTAAGGAGAAACGACTGTATCGGGATTGTGGTGGTTAAAATTCAAATACAGTTTTCTAAAAGTCGGCTTAAAGCCGACT
>CAZZDX010000122.1:0-8931 GCA_964653185.1 uncultured Bacteroidales bacterium | reverse complement strand
ATTATTTATTAAAATTTAATTTGCAAACCTAAGGGATAAATACGGAATGTTCCATTTGCCAATTGCCGACTGCAGATTGCCGACTACATAGTATTTAAGCAGAAGTTATCAACGGCGTAAACATTTTTTTAAGATGAATAGTTACTTTTATCTATATTTTTTATTCCCCCTGGATTGTATATAATTTTGTCTTACATTTTTATAATATATAAATCGTTTATTAATAGCTGTCTTTATATTTAATTTTTTTAATGTATTTTTATTTGATAATATTCTTGATAATATACTGATTATTAGTATTATCACAATTAACACTAATGCAGAGGCATAAGCTCTATTTTGCACTTCCGGTATAGGCGAGCTTAGCTGGAAGAACACGGCAAGAGGCAATGTTGCAGTCGGCTCTAATAAAGATGTTGGAATATGGTCAGTATATCCTGTTGTAAACAATATAGAAGCAGCATCACCTATTGCTCTGCCAAAAGATAGTAAAACAGCTGTTACAACACTTGGTATAACCTGTTTAAGAAATACTCTGAATGATGTTTCTGACTTTGTTGAACCTAAAGAAAATGATGCTTCTATAAGTCCAAGTGGCACTGTTTTAAATACTTCATCCATAGCACGAATCATTATAGGAATTATAAATAGAGTAACAGTGATAATACCTGCTAAAAGCGATGTCCTGATTCCTAAATAAACCATTATAGTAAATCCAAAAGCACCATATACTATTGAAGGCACTCCCCAAAGTAAGTCCAAAAGATATCGTATAGTATTAAGTAAACGTTTTTTCTTAATTAAATAAATATTCATAAAAAGGGAAACTGGCAATGCTATTAAAAAAGCCAAAACAGTGGCTCCTGTTGATAAATATAATGAGCCAACAATAGCATTTAAAATACCACCGCCTTTACCAAAATAATAACCGCCTTGTGGAACTTTTGTCAGCATTTCAACAGATAAAACAGGCAGTCCTTTAATGAGAATGCTTACAATAATTAATATCAAACTAAATAAAATAATAGAAGTTGATAAAATCATTAATATTTTAAAAAAATTTTCTTCTGTTTTTTTTGTCATAATATTAATACATCTCCAATTTAGTGATTGTCATTCGCGAGATTATGTTAAAAAACAATACTACAGCAAACAGCACTAATGCTGAAAACATAAGAGCCGAATCATACATTGGTATAGATAACATCTCTCCATAATTATTAGCTATCAAAGCAGGTAAAGGATATCCCGGGTCAAAGACACTATTAGGAATTTTTGCAACATTTCCTACAACCATTAATACTGCCATTGTTTCGCCAAAAGCTCTTGATATACCTAATCCTATAGAAGATACTATTCCGGGAGAAATTTTTTTTATTAATACTAATTTAATGGTCTCCCATTTGGTGGCGCCTAATGACAAAGAAGCTTCTTTTAGCTCATCAGGAATACTTTTAAAAATTTCAATAAGTATATTTAAGATAAAAGGAGAAATCATTATTGATAATACTATTGCTCCTGCTAATATGCTGTATCCTGATGTCTGTTTACCAAATACAGGAGCTATATTAGATATAAAAGGTACTATTATTAAAACTCCGCAAACGCCATATACAACAGAAGGTATTCCTGCCAAGATGTCAATTACAGGATGCATAATTTTTAAAAGATATTTTTTAGCATACTGGGTCAGATAAATTGCTGATAATAAACAGATTGGTGCAGCTATTAATATAGCTATCAATGTTACCCAAACAGAGCTGATAATAAAAGGATAAAAACCAAACTTTCCGTCAAGTGGCTTCCATATTTTTGAAAACAATAAATTAGCAAGAGAATAATTGTCAAATAACAGAGATGATTTTAAGAACAAACCTATTCCTATTAATAAAGGAATGGTCATAACCAGTATAAGACAAGCCAACATCCAGACGGAGCTAAATTTATCCCTAAAATGTCTGTTAAATAAAAACATTTTTAAAATTTTTGTAAATTTTATGATAGATTTTATTGGTCATGGGTTAAATCTGTTGATATGCGGATTCTTCTCTGCAACCGACCGGGTATCCGCCTAAGGCGAATCATCAATGGATTTGACCCATCATACTTTTATTAATTGCTGATTTTTTGAAATTCTGATTTTATTTCTTTTTCAGGCAATTTAATATATCCTGACTCGCTCACATATTTCTGCCCATCTGTAAGTATCCATTTTAAAAATTCAATAGCAGCTTTATTTTTAGGTTTTCCTTTAGAGACAAAAGAAAGTTTCCTTGCCGGTGGTGAAGGATATTTGCCATCCTTAATTGCCATTGCTATTTCATCAACATTATCATAAAAATTTTCTTCTTTATCAATAATTCCATTTTCGTTAATATCAATAGGTATAACTTCCAATCCTTTATATTTCATCTTTGTCTGTAAATCATAAATATATATTTTGTTATTAAATCCTATTGCAGAAATATCTTTTTTCACTGCACCGGCTACGCCCGGGTCTGCATTAACTCCAATACCTAATAAATCTTCTTGATTTTTTCCTAAAAATTCTGCCCATTTTTGTGCAGATCCACAGGCATCAGAACGTGTATAGATATTAATTTTACTTTTTACTTTATTATTACCAACTGCTGTGCCCCAATCAGTTATTTCGCCTGAGATAAAGATTTTATAAAATTTTTCTTTGGTAAGTCCTTTGTTTTTTAACTCATTGATTACCGGATTTTTTGAGTTAATTGTTGGCAATACCGCATCTTTTGTAACATTAATTTCCCAGCAACCTTTTTCTTTTTCTTCTTTTTTAACATCTCTTGAGAACATTCCAAGGTCAACCATTCCTGATAGAGCATCAACCATTCCTTTTCCTGCCCCGCCTCCTGATATGTCAATTCTAACATTAGGATGGATTTTACGAAATTCATCAGACCATCTTGTTGTCATTGGATATAAAGCAAAAGCACCGGAAATACTTATTGTGCCTTGTAATGTGTCTTTATTATCATTTTCTGAATTTGATTTGTTGCTCTTACATCCTGTAAAAACAAAAAAATGAAAAGCAATAACACAAATCAATACTAATTTAATTTTTAAATTTATTTTTTTCATAATTTTATTTGTTTTAAGTGAATAATATTTAATGGGACTTATATTTTGATTGTATATTTTATTTAAAATTTATATTCAAGGTTTAAATATATTTTTGGCTCATCATTTGAACCTGATTTCGGGTCCCATATTTGATAATTAGCTGCAATTTTTATGTTTTTTACTGGTGAATATTGAATACCACTTATAATTGCATTTCCATCTTTTGCAATATTCCATACTGTTGTATCACTACTGATTTTGTTTGATGACAGATTATCAAATCTTCCAAAAATCTCAAATTTTTTATTAATAACATAAGAAACATAAGCAGATATGCCTGTTAAATTGTTATCTTTTACAAAATAATGATTGTTTTGTATGTCATATTCTGCTCCAAGTGTTAGTTTTTCTTTAAATTGATACCCGATAAAACTGGATATTGTCCATTGAGTTTCTGATTTTTGATAAATATCATAATATTCTCTTATTATTAAATTTTTAACCGGTGTGATTGTCAAGCCAAGACCACCTTTGTAAGTATTATCTGCCTGTATATTTTTATAACCTTCACCGTTCATAATAGTTGCATCAACACTTAGCATTTTGTGTAATTTATAAGAAATACTTGCACCCATATCAGCAGTATATCCAAATTTATGTTGATTTTGGATTGTTTTGTATATATAAAGATGTCCCCAATATTCTCTTTGGGTATTAAACTGTTTTAGACCTATCATTCCAAAATCAAATGACAGATTTCCTTTATTGTTTTTATAAGTTAATGCAGCTTTTTTTAAAAATGCGGTATTCTTTAGCGAAGAAGTGATACCTGGGTCTGCTACATCAAAGGTTACATTTGCAGAAAAATTTTCACTAATCCGACATTTATAACCGAGGTAAGCTCTGTTTAATTCAAAGGCAGAATTTTCTTTGTCTTTGGTCATATCTGTATGGAAATTACTAAACACAGTTATAAAAGGTGTTCCTGTTGGTTTAAAGTCCTTTTTAATATCAGATTTTTCTAAGACCTTATTTTCTGTTTGTGCTATTGTTACAGTAGATATAGCTACAAATAACAAAACAAATAATATACTTTTTCTCATATGTTTATATTTTTATAATTAGTTTACCCCGTTAGATATTTTGTTTTAAGTATTATTTTCTATCAATTTATCAATTATCTAACGGGGTGAATTTTTAAGTAGTTACAAGTTTTGATTTCATTCTTTATACTTTTTGTCTTTTGTCTTAAAAATAATCATCCCTTTGTGTAAACTTACGGGCTAATCCGTTGGCTCATAAATGTTTCGTAGTTTTAAATATTTTTATTAGAATATATACTCTATCGGATTAGTAGATTAATAAAAAAAGCAAAAATAAATAAAATTTTTAACTGCCAAAATTTTTTTAGGTTTTTTTTAGATTTTTTTCTTTTAACAGATTTTCCCGTTTAATAACATCAGCCAGTGAATTTTTTTTAAGGATTTTTACAGTTTCATCGTGGGCTTCTTCAAAGATGTTTCTAAGTCCGCAGTTTTTTTCATTTTTTTTATACTCACACTTTTCATAATAATTAAATGATACGCAAGGAGTAAGAGCTATGGCGCCATCAAATTGTCTGATAACATCAGCTAAATTAATATCTTTCGGTTTTTTTATAAGATAATATCCCCCACCCTTTCCTTTTTTACTGCTTACAAAACCGGCATTTTTTAGTTCAATAAGTATAGATTCCAAAAATTTTTTTGGTATATTTTCACTTTCAGATATTTCTCTGATACGAACAGGACCTTTATTATATTTTTTAGCTAAAAATATTAAAGTATTTAGCGAGTATCTTGTTTTTTTTAATAACATATAAAAAATTAATTATATTTATTTTCATTAGTTTCCGACTAAAAATTTATTTACCCCGTAGATAATAATCAACGGGGTAAACTTGGTAAAACACTTATTATATCACATAAATGACTACAAAAAAATTAATTTGGGATTAGGCTGTTGCCTGATTATTTAATAGAACGTAGATTTTTTATGATTTATTATGATTCTCGCTGATTATCAATACTTTAAAAAATCATATATAATCATAAACAATCAGCGTCAGCGTTCTATTTTAGTCGGACAGTAGTGATTTATCTTATACTTGTTTGACAGAACAAAATTAATCAAAAAATTTGTTTATAATAATAAAAAATCTAAAATATAGTTTTGGCAAAAATTTTTTTATAAAATCATAAAATAAAAAATATAATATATCTTTGCTAAAAAATAATTTAATAATTTAATAGTTTAATATTATGAAAAAACATATTTTTAATGCAGGTCCTTGTAAGTTGTCAAAATCAGCAATTGAGAATACTGCAAAAGCAGTTTTGGAACTTGGGAATACTGGTCTTTCAATTATGGAGGTCTCTCACAGAAGTAAGGATTTTCAATCTGTCATGGACGAAGCAGTATCTTTGTTTAAAGAAGAATTAAACATACCTGATAATTATCATGTATTGTTTTTAGGTGGAGGTGCAAGCTTGCAATTTTGTATGCTCCCTTATAATCTGATGAACAAAAAAGCAGCATATCTTAATACCGGCACATGGTCAAAAAACGCAATTAAAGAAGCTAAATTATTTGGCGAAGTTGATGTTGTAGCATCTTCCGAGGATAAAAATTTTACATACATACCTAAGGGATATACAATTCCTGCTGATGCAGATTATTTCCATATAACTACTAATAATACTATTGTAGGAACAGAGATAAGAGAAGATTTTAATTGTCCTATACCTCTGATAGCTGATATGTCTTCTGATATTTTTAGCCGTCCTGTTGATATTTCAAAATATGATATTATTTATGGTGGAGCTCAAAAAAACTTAGGACCAGCAGGCGTTACCTTTGTTATTATAAAAGACGGTATTTTAGGAAAAGTTAATCGTCAAATACCCAGTATGTTAAATTATAAAACACATATTGATAAAGGTTCTATGTTTAACACACCTCCATGCACTGCTATCTTTACTGTTAGAGAAACATTAAAATGGATAAAAAGCTTAGGCGGTGTTAAAAAAATTGAAGAACTAAACAAAACTAAATCAGAACTACTTTATAATGCTATTGACAACAGCAGGATGTTTGTCGGCACAGTTGATAAACAAGATCGTTCAAGAATGAATGTTTGCTTTGTTATGAAACAGGAATATAAAGATAAAGAAGCTGATTTTATCAAATTTGCATCTGAAAGAAATATAGTTGGGATTAAAGGACATCGCTCTGTAGGTGGCTTTAGAGCTTCTCTTTATAATGCTGTGGACATTGAAGATGTTCAAGCTTTGATTAGCTGTATGAAAAATTTTGAAAATAAAAATGCTTAACAATTTTAAAACATTAAAAAATATGACAAAAGTATTAGTTGCAACTGAAAAACCCTTTGCACCGGCAGCAGTGGAAGGTATTAAAAAAATTGCAGAACAAGCAGGTTATGAACTTGCTCTTTTAGAAAAATATGCTGACAAATCAGAACTGATAAATGCTGTATCTGATGTAGATGCTCTTATAATCAGGAGCGATAAAGCTACAAGAGAAGTTATTAATGCAGCAAAAAATCTTAAAATAATTGTCCGTGCAGGAGCAGGATATGATAATATTGACCTTGAAGCAGCAACAGAAAAAAATGTCGTTGCTATGAATACACCGGGACAAAATTCAAATGCAGTTGCAGAACTTGCTCTTGGTATGATGGTTTATATTGCCAGAAACTGCTATAATGGTAAACCGGGAACCGAGCTTAAAGGTAAAAAACTTGGTATTCATGGATATGGTAATGTAGGAAAACATATTGGCAGAATAGCAAAGGGCTTTGGAATGGAAGTATATGCGTATAAACGAACAAACGCTAAAGAAATAATTGAAAAAGATGGATTTATATGTGTTAATTCTGTTGAAGAACTTTATATAAACTGTCAATATATATCACTTCATATTCCTGCAAATGAAAAAACAAAGAATTCAATAAATTATGAACTTCTTTCAAAAATGCCACAAGGTGCAACACTTGTTAATACTGCAAGAAAAGAAGTTGTTGATGAACAAGGACTTTTGAAAATGTTTGCAGAAAGACCTGATTTTAAATATGTTGCTGACATAGCTCCTGATTGTAAAGACGAAATCACAGAAAAATATGAAAACAGATTTTTCTTTACACCTAAAAAAATGGGAGCTCAAACATCTGAAGCTAATATAAACGCAGGTATAGCTGCTATAACACAAATAAAATATTATCTTGAAAATAATGATAAAACTTTTCAGGTAAATAAATAGTATCTGTTCATAATGTCAAAGATTTTTATCAGTCGGGCGCCTGACCGATAAATAAAGTACTAAAATATTCACCCCGTTAGATATATAATATTTTTTTTTTATTAATTTGATGATGTAAAGATAAAAAAACTATGGCAATAATAAAAGCTTTTAAAGGTATAAGACCAGTAAAGAGTAAATCGCGACTAGTGGCTTCTCATCCTTATGACGTTTTAAATAAGCAGGAAGCAAGAATAAAAGTAAAAGATAATAAATATTCTTTTTTACATGTAGTTAAACCGGAAATTGATTTACCTGATAGCGTAGATCAATATGCACCTGAGGTTTACCAAAAAGGTAAAGAAAATTTTAATAAACTATTAGATGAAAAAGTTCTTTTGAAAGACAATGAAGAACATCTGTATATTTATGCACAGACAATGAATAATAGAACTCAATATGGTATTGTTGGCTGTGCCTCTGTTGAAGATTATATTAATGGCATTATAAAAAAACATGAAGTTACTCTGCCTGCAAAAGTAGAAGAAAGGATGAACCATATCCGTGTGAGTGGAGTAAATTATGAACCTGTATTTTTTACATATCCTGCTGTTAAAGAAATAGATGAAATAGTTGACCAAATTGTAAAAGAACAAAGACCTGAATATGATTTTACTTCTGACGATGGCTTTGGACATCACTTTTGGGTAATAAAAAATAAAGACAGAATAAACAGAATTATAGAGTTATATTCCAAAGTGCCTTATGCTTATGTAGCTGACGGACACCACAGAACAGCATCCGCAGCATTGATAGGAAACGAAAGAAAAAAAAATAATCCTAATCATAAAGGAAATGAAGAATATAATTATTTTTTAGCTGTGCATTTTCCTGATAATCAGTTAACTATAATTGATTATAATCGTGTTGTCAAGTATTTGAATGGTCTCTCAAATGAAATGTTTATTGAAAAACTTAAAGAAAATTTTGATATTAAAGAAAAAGGTAAAAAATTTTATAAACCTGACAAACTTCATGATTTTAGTATGTATTTGAATAAAAAATGGTATTCAATGACTGCTAAAGCAGGAACTTATGACAACAATGATCCTGTTGGTGTCCTTGATGTTTCTATTTTATCAAATTTAGTCCTTGATAATTTACTTGGGATTAAAGATTTAAGAAGAGACGAAAGAATTGATTTTGTGGGAGGAATAAGAGGGCTTAGAGAACTGAAAGCAAGAGTTGACAGCAATGAAATGAAAGTCGCTTTTGCATTATATCCTGTATCAATGAAACAACTTATAAACATTGCCGATACAGGTAATATTATGCCTCCTAAAACAACATGGTTTGAGCCAAAATTAAGAAGTGGATTGATTATACATTCTCTTGATTAAACTGTTTTGTTGCTATCCTTGTTTTATAAAAACTTTTAAAGTCCTGAAATAAATTATTTTTAGGTCTTTTTAAATAATTTTTGGGCATCTTTTATTTTGCAGTTTACACTTTTTTGAAACTCTGAAAGAGTTTAATTTTAAATACCAC
>CAZZDX010000121.1:8633-9055 GCA_964653185.1 uncultured Bacteroidales bacterium | reverse complement strand
TTAACTGCTTTCCTTTAAAAGCATCTATGTATGCATCAAGTCCTGTTTTTTTTCCAAACTCACGTTTAAACTCTTTTGCCTTGTCAATGGACTTAAAAGTGCCAACAGAATATATATATTTTTTATGATAAGGAATAATATATATTTTTTCAGTAATGAAATATTCATTTTGAAAATAAAATGCAGACGTATCATTTCTTAAATAAGCAAAATCAACTCTATATATAACCTCATTTGATTCATTAGTGGTCTCTGATAATTCAATTTTATCAGTTGCTTTTTCAGGTTCTACCTCTTTTTTATTAATATTTTTATTATTGGCTTCTAATTTTTTGTCATCAGTTTTTTCAATTTCTATATCTTTTTTATTAACATCTTCGTTATTAATTTCTAATTTTTTGTCATCAGTTTTTTCAATTTCT
>CAZZDX010000121.1:0-8533 GCA_964653185.1 uncultured Bacteroidales bacterium | reverse complement strand
ATATCTTTTTCATTAACATCTTCGTTATTAATTTCTAATGATTTATCAACAGGTTTTTCAGGTTCTGTATCTTTTTCATTAATTTCTTTATTATTAGTTTCTAATTTTTTGTCATCAGTTTTTTCAATTTCTATATCTTTTTCATTAACATCTTCGTTATTAATTTCTAATGATTTATCAACAGGTTGCTCAGGTTCTGTGTTTTTTTCTTCTACAGTATTATCTGTTTCTTGTTCTTCAAATTTTTTATCTTTATCAATATTTTTCTCAATTTGGATACTAGTGCTATCTGTCTTAGGCGGACTGTATTCCTGTTTTTTGTTTTTTTCTTCATTTTTTTCAACAGGAATGGTCAAAACATTGGATTTTTTATCTTCTTTTACATTATTTATTTTTTTTAATCTGTATATATCTTCAAAACTTATTCTTTTTCCATCTTTAAATGCAATTACAAAGGAATTAACATCTGTTTTTGTTTTTAAATCATTGCTGTAATTATTTGCGTCAGTATAAGAATAAAAAGTTCCTACAGAATATTTGTATGCTCCTTTGTAATAATCAACAAAAATTTTGTCTGTAATATTATATTTATTTTTAAACAAAGATTTTGTCTTATCATTATTTAATGAAGCAATTTGAACGCGATAGATAACACCTTTGATAGATGATGCTGATATATCTTTTTTATTTTCTTTTATAAGTTTATCTGCCTGTTCAATATCTATTTTTTCGCCATCTTTAAACACAATAACAAATGAGCTAAGCTCGGTTTTGTTTTCAAAATCATTTTTAAATTTTTTGGCTTCATCCAAAGAGTTAAAAGTGCCAACAGAGTATAAATATCTTCCCTGATAAGGATTAACAAAGATATCTTCAGACACACCATATTCGTTTTTAAGATAAGATTGAAAATATTGTTTGGATGTATTATTATTTAATGATGCTATCTGAACTTTGTATATAATATTCTTTTTAACAGAAGAAGGAACAACTGACAGCTTTTCTTTATTTGTTTCTGTTTCATGCCTGACTATTTCTTTTTTATGTTCAGGTATATTATTTATATTTTCTTCCTTTTTTACATTTATAAGTTCATCTACCTGCTCAACACCTATCTTTTTACCATCTTTGAACGCAATTACAAATGAGCTAAGACCGGTTTTGTCTTCAAAATCATTATTAAATTCTTCTGCTTCACCCAAAGAGTTAAAAGTCCCGACAGAGTATAAATATCTTCCCTGATAAGGACTAACAAAGACCTCTTCAGACATATATTCATCTTTAAGATAAGATTGAAAACGGGACTTGGACGTATCATTCTCTAACGAAGCAATTTGAATTCTATATATAACGTCATTGACAATAGAAGGAGTTGGTTCTGTTTTGGTTTCTTTATATTCAACATTAGTTACATTAAAATCAGGTTGGTTTAACATACTTGAATCTCTATCAGGAACAATTAAACCTGCCATGATTAAAGAATCTCTAAGATATCTGTCTTCAATCATTTTTTGTGTAATAGTAACTCCATTTTCATCTACAAGATTTCCTGCTGGTGTATTTTGTTCTTTGTCAATATAATTTGGCACGCCATCACTGTCATCATCCAAAGGGCATCCGTTTTCATCAACTTTCGCATCTTTTGGGGTATCAGGGCATAAATCATTATCATCTTTTACGCCATCTGCATCTAAATCCATTTCTTCTATTTCTCTGAAATTTACATCTTTATAATATCTTCTGGATAAATAGCCAACAGGTTTTCCTGATATATTAAACAATAATGATACAGAAGTGTATAAATAGCTATCATTATGTCCGCTAAAAAACCCATAATTCTTATCTTTAAAACTTTTATTATCTATATAATCGGTTTTTGTTAAATAATATACTGAAGATATTTTTGTTTCAAACTGTTCTGTTAGTTTAAATTTTAGTCCTATTCCAATAGGAATAGTTAGTGTATGATGGCTGTATTTATTATTTTTATCTAATTTTGTTTCATAAACATAATCTCTTACCAACACATTACCGTTTTGTGGGTTTTCCTGGTCAAAAGCCTGGTCCATTATTTTTCCATTTTCCCAGTAATAATATTGTTTTCCGTTTTCATCACACAAATCAGTATATGGATTAAATGACATAAATCCTAATCCTAAAGAGATAAAAGGAGCAAATCTGCTTGTTTTATTTATTATAGAATCATTATCAAGATGAACAATTATATTAGTATTAATCTGAGATATCTTTGTTGAAAAATTAAAATGATGATATGGGTCATTATCATTTCCTGACAATTTCCCAAACAGTCCGTTTAATGAAGCGCTAAAAGTATTATTAATTCTTTGTTCTACATTAAAATCAAATCCTGTATTAATCCTGCCTATTCCTGGAATTTTTGACTCAGAAGTGCCTATATCTCCAAAAAAAGGCAAAACACCTATGCCTATTCCTATTGAAGGCAACCTATATTTATCATAAGGTTTAACAGAATCTTTTTCAGCTGCTGATTCATAATAATAGCTAAGAGGATCTTCTTTAACTTCTTCTTCCTGTGCTAAGCACAAAAAAGAAGTATTTAATAACAAAAAAATAATTACTATGTATTTTTTATAAACAGACATAAATGTTTTAATCAAATTTTAATTAATTACTAATACGAAATAAAGTTAATAAAGGTTTTTTTATTTTACAGGTTGCCAGTCGGCAAAATAATCCATAACAATATTTGTTTTTGGCTCTGTTGTCCATTCTTCATTAGAGTTATATGACCATCCCATGGTCTTTGATGCTCCGCCGCTCTCTGTTGTTATCAAAAATCTGTTTGATATAGTTCCAAAGCATCTTGCCTGGTCACGTGCCAGTGTTCTGTCGCCTCCGCTTGGGTCAACAGGTATCCAGCCATAATCGGGTATATAAATTTCTACCCAACGATGAAATACATCATCCATACTTGCTTCATCGCCTCTGATAGCTACGGTTCCAACATATCGTGCCGGTATTGCTGCGGCTCTGCACATAGCAATATAAACAAAAGAATATTCAGAACAAGAGCCGTTTCCTCTTTTAAGCACAGTAGGCGCAGTATTCCATCCGCCTACCATCTCATAATACATATTATCAATAATATAATTATAAATCTTTCGTGCTATCCAGTATGGATTTTTTTCATTGCCAATAGCTTTTTTAACTGCATCCTGAATTACAGGACTATTTATCTGATATTTTTCATTATTTTCCAAATATTTATTTTTAATAGTATCAGGAATATCATTAAGTGTGCCTACCTGTTCAGGATAAATAAAATAGCGGACATCATAAGTTGTTACATTTGTAATCATTTCAATATTACTCGTTACACCTGATTTTAAATTTTCAAGATGAAAATGTGCTGTTTTTTGTCCCCATCTGTCTGTAATAATATCTGTATAATCAGGAGTATATTCAATATTATCTGTTATGGTCTGGTTTACACGATTTAAAGGAACAGCGAGTTGAACATCTAATGATTTTACTTGTCCCGGACCAAAATTTGTTATCTGATAAGTATAAGTAACTTTGCTTTTATGCAGGTTATATTTTTTAAATTTTTCGTTATCATGAATTTTTAGTTTATATAACTTATCATTTTGAGAGTCAACAGCCCATAAATATTTACCGTCAAAGCATAATCCTCTTGTAAAAGGTCCGGGAGCATCAGCAATTAAGACAACGCATTCTGTTTCAGGGTCTATCATATATATCTCATCTCTGCTTCTATCGGAAACCCACAGATATTTACCGTCAAAAGTTAATCCTCTTGGTTCTTCGGCAGGTGAATTAAAGGACTTAATTGTTGTTCCGTCTGCAGTGCTAAATTGTATTATTTTATCAGAATGATTATCAAGGCACCACAGATATTTTCCGTCCCAGGTAAGTCCTCTTGGCGTTTCAGAAGGAGCATTAATTGTCTTAAGTATTGTGCCATCTTTGGGGCTGATTTTATAAATTTTCCCATTATAATTTTCAGCTAGAGGCAGACCTCCTTTTACGTCAGCATTCCACAGATATTCTCCATCCCATGCCAAACCCATTGGCCAGTATGCCGGCGCCTGTATGCTTCGGATTACTTTGCCGTTATTTGGGTCAATACAATAAATCTTTTTTGTCTTTCTGTCTGCCAGCCATATATGTTGTCCGTCAAAAGTTAAACCCGTAGGAAATGAACCGGGAGTATTATACGATTCTACAACTTGCCCTGTAAAACCAAAAATAACAACAGGCAAAAAAAATAATATCAGCAATGATATTATAATAATTTTTTGTTTTAAAAATCTCATAATCCTTTAATTTTTAGTATAAACGATTTTTTATAAATTAATTGTAAAGATATAGAAATTTTATCTAATGAATATTTGGGATAAATTTTGTTAAATAAAATGTCTGTATAATAAATTTATTTTATGTATGTTTGTATGATTAAATAATGAGTAACTATTCAGTCATCCACATAAGGCGAATTAACCCTATAAATATATTTTGCGTAATAATTTATTAAGTCATTCATAGTGATTTGTTCACTTTTCTCACTGTCATTAGTTGTCATTAATAATTCGTAAGCATTTTGTC
Source organism: uncultured Bacteroidales bacterium (assembly GCA_964653185.1). Classification (GTDB taxonomy): domain Bacteria; phylum Bacteroidota; class Bacteroidia; order Bacteroidales; family CAZZDX01; genus CAZZDX01. The sequence goes on along the minus strand of CAZZDX010000121.1, from coordinate 3,925 downwards.
AGGCAACTGCCTGATTAAGTATTTTTAAAATTTTAAGTATTTTAGGCATTTCTTTTTAGTATAATATGGTTATTAAAGATATTGAAATATAGTAAATCTTTATGACAAACTGAAACTTGTGCTGAACTTGTTTCAGTATAGACACAATAATGAATATGGATTTGAGATATAAAAAACGGCTGTTAATTCTAATAGTTTTGCTGGTATTTTGTTTGCCTTTTATTTCTGTTGGGCAAATAACAAAGATAATGGGCAAAATTGCTGATGCAGACACCAAAGAGCCAATACCTTTTGTAAATATTTCGTTTAAAGGCACAACAATAGGGACAACGACTGATTTTGACGGGAAATATTCATTAGAGACAAAACATGCCGGTGATTCTCTATCTGCTTCCTTTGTTGGATATATACCAAGTTCAAAAAAAGTTCAAAAAAATAAATTTCAGACCATAAATATTGAGTTAAAAAAAGCCAATATAAATCTCTCCGAGGTTGTTATTAAGCCAAGTGAAAATCCTGCTGAAATATTACTTAAAAAAATTATTAAAAATAAAGAAAATAATGATTGCGAAAAATTAGAGGCATATCAATATGAGGCATATAATAAAATAGAAATTGATATGAATAATATCACTGAAGAATTTAAGAAGAAAAGGGTCTTTAAACATTTTCAGTTTATCTTTGATAATGTGGATACTTCAACAGTAAACGGTATATCTTATCTTCCAACATTTTTAACAGAATCTTTGTCTGATATATATTACAGAAAATCGCCAAAATCAAAAAAAGAAATAATCAAAGCAACAAAAGTATCAGGTGTTGAAAATGAAAGCATATCTCAATTTTTGGGCGATTTATACCAAAATGTTAATATCTATGATAATTATATAAAATTATTTGAAAAAAACTTTGTAAGTCCTGTTGCAAACTTTGGATTAATGTTTTACAAATATTATTTAATTGACAGCACTTTTATTGACAATCAATGGTGCTATAATATAATGTTCAAACCAAAAAGAAAACAGGAACTTACATTTACAGGTAATTTTTGGGTTCATGACACAACTTTTGCCATAAAAAAATTCAAAATACGTGCTATTAGTGATGCAAATATAAATTTCATAAATAATATGGTCTGCACCCAGGAATTTAAAAGAATTAATAATAAATACTGGATGCTTAGCAAAGATAAATTAGTTATAGATTTCAATGTTGTCAAAAACACTAAAACTATAATGGGATTTTTTGGTAAAAAAACAACTTATTATAAAGATTTTGTTTTTAATAAGCCGAAATCTGATAAATTTTATTCCACGCCTGTTAATGTTAATGTAGAAACAGGTTCTTTGGACAGAAGCAAAGAATTTTGGTTAAAGCACAGGCATGACAGTTTATCAAAAAATGAAATATCTATTTATAAAATGGTTGACTCTGTTAAGACCATACCTGCTTTTAAGACATACGTTGACATAATAAGAATAATTACAACAGGTTATAAACTATGGGGCAATGTTGAATTAGGACCATACTTTACTACATATAGTTTTAATAAAGTTGAAGGCAACAGATTTCGTGTAGGAGGAAGGACAAGCAATGCTTTTAGTACAAAAGTAGAATTAAATGCTCATCTTGCATATGGAATAAAAGATGAAAAAATTAAATATGGCGGAGGATATATTTATATGTTATCAAAAAATCCAAGAAGGGACTTTGGCAGTTCATACAAATATGATATAGAGCAACTTGGACAAAGTGAGAATGCTTTTAGAGAAGATAATATACTTGCCTCTGTATTAAGACGCAGTCCGGCAGATAAATTATCTATGGTTAAAGAGTTTAAAGTGTTTTATGAACATGAATGGTTTCAGGGATTTTCAAATACAATAGACATGGTTTACAGAGACATCTATCCTGTTGGTTCTTCAAAATTCAAATTCCTTCAGGGAAATACCAGTGAAGAAAAAAATACAATAACTACTTCTGAAGTATGGGTTAATACCAGATTTGCTTACAAAGAAAAATATGTAATGGGCGAAATAACAAGAACTAGTTTGGGCTCAAAATATCCAATATTTGAATTACAATATATTTATGGTATAAAAGGTTTATGGCAAAGTGATTATGAATATCACAAACTTCAACTTAATATCAGACACTGGTTTAATATAGGAACTATTGGCTGGTCAAAATATATTATTCAAGCCGGAAGAATATGGGGCAAACTACCTTATCCTTTACTAAAACTTCACGAAGGAAACGAAACATATTCTTTTGATGAATATGCATACAACTTAATGAATTATTATGAATTTATAAGTGATAAATATTTAGGTATTTATTATACTCATCATTTTGATGGATTCTTTTTAAATAGAATTCCTTTGATGAGAAAATTAAAATGGAGAGAAGTTGTATTTAGTAAAGGCGTTGTAGGTGGTCTGGAAGATAAAAATGACCCTAAAAATTCAAATGCACCTGAAACATTATCTGCTCTGGGCAAGCCATATTTTGAAGCAGGTGTGGGTGTTGAAAACATTTTAAAAATCTTAAGAATTGATGCTATATGGAGATTGTCTTATTTAGATAAATCTGATATTACTAAATTTGGATTTATGGCAACTTTGCAGCTATCGTTCTAAAGATTGAAAAGATTGAGATTAGATGTTAAAAATCAGTTCCGATAAATGCCGTAGGATATTATCAAACGGTATAAATATCCCGATAAATGCGGGATTTACAACGGAATTTACAATCGGATGCCTGACACATAAGTGTCTGAACATATATACTTTGAGAGGTTATATTTTGCACTTCGGCAAGCTCAGTAGAGCCGTAATAAATTACAGTCATTCATAGTCATTTGACTTCACCGTCATTTAGTTGCTTATTGACTATTTAATGACAACTAATGACAGTCAATGACAATCAATGACAATTAATGACAATCAATGACAATCAATGACAATCAATGACAATTAATGACAATTAATGACAATATCAACTGTTTCAGGCAACTGCCTGATAAATTAGCTCAAATTATTACGAAGCAGAGTATAAACGTATAAAATAAGAGGTTTCTACATTTTTATTATTTGTAGGCATTTTTAATTTTTATTTGTTATAATCATTATTTCATTAACCATATAACAATGAAGTTTAATAATTTTAAGTATTTTAGGCATTTTTAAATTAATACAATGATATTAAGAACAGATAATCTTATAAAAAAATACAGAAACAGAACAGTTGTCAAAAATGTTTCTATCAAAGTAGGGCAAGGTGAGATAGTTGGACTTTTAGGACCTAATGGTGCCGGAAAAACAACATCTTTTTATATGATAGTAGGTCTGATAAAACCTAATTCAGGTAAGGTTTTTTTAGATGATGTTGAAATCACTGATGAGCCAATGTATAAAAGGGCACAAAAAGGTATAGGATATTTATCACAGGAATCTTCTGTTTTTAGGAAATTAACTGTTGAAGACAACATAAAAGCTGTTTTAGAATTTACCAATCTTTCTAAAAATGAGCAAAAAGAGAAATTAGAATCTTTACTTAATGATTTCGGATTACAAAATATAAGAAAAAATAAAGGAAATTCTCTTTCAGGAGGTGAAAGACGAAGAATAGAAATAGCAAGAGCTTTGGCTGTAGATCCTAAATTTATTTTACTTGACGAACCCTTTGCCGGTGTTGACCCTATATCTGTTGAAGATATTCAAAATATAGTAATAAAACTAAAAAATAAGAACATCGGTATAGTAATCACAGACCATAATGTTCACGAAACACTGGCTATTACAGACAGAGCTTACCTGTTGTTTGAAGGTTCTATCTTAAAATATGGAACATCAGAAGACCTTGCCAAAGATGAAAAAGTAAGAGAAGTTTATCTGGGCGAAAAATTTGAACTAAAAAGATGATT
>CAZZDX010000120.1:0-9187 GCA_964653185.1 uncultured Bacteroidales bacterium | reverse complement strand
TATGGTCAATTGAAATTTGTGATTACTGGGGTATAGATAATGGATATATCTTTTCATGGGATTTAAACTTGGACCCTAATCTTTTGCCAGTGGGCTGGGGCTATGATGTGCCTATTGACCAGATTGACTGGGATGGACCTTTTATAACTAACCAGCAGGACTCAACAATAACTGTTTCGCCTGATTATGGAGGAACATTTGCTTATACAGTTTATCTTACAGATGCTTTTGGATGTAGTTATGATACAACAATTTATTTGAATGTAGTCCAAACTCCTGATGTTGATTTAGGTCCTGATACTTTAATATGTGGAGGAGATATTATCACATTAGATGCCGGAGCCGGTTATGATACATATCACTGGTCAACAGGTTCTACAAATCAATCTATTCCTGTTAACACTTCAGGGATATATTCTGCTACTGCTACCAACACTAATGGCACTATAAGCTGTACAGATTTTGATTCAAAGACAGTTTCAATAATTCCAATGCCTTTGCTTGATTTAGGTCCTGATATTTGTAGCCCAGTGCCATATACTCTTGACGCAGGAAATCCGGGATTTAGTTATTTATGGAGTACCGGTGCAACAACTCAAACCATTGTTGTAATTCAAACAGGCAATTATTCTGTTCTGGTTACTGATGTTGTTGGCTCTCCATGTTATGAGAGAGATACTGTGTATGTTCGTATTTTACCTGAACCTGTTGTTAATTTAGGCGATACTGCAAGCATTTGTGATTATCTGCCTTATACATTAAATGCAACAACAGAACTGGACCCTTCTTATATTAATGATTATGATTTTTACTGGATACATAATCTGAACGGACAGACATGTTCACCAAGCGGACAGACATCTAGTTCTATTGCATTAGATTACTTGGAAGTAGGAACACATCAAATAACCGTATATGTTATTGGTTGCGATACTGTATCTGATAGTTTTTCTTTAAATGTAAAAATATGTCCTTTGACTATACCTAATGTTTTCACTCCAAACGGAGATGGTGTAAATGATTTTTTCTATATTGATGGTTTGGAATTTTATCCAAACAGCACATTAATTATATATAACCGATGGGGACAAAAGGTATTGGAAGATACAAACTATCAAAATGACTGGGATGGAGATAAAAATTCAGATGGAGTTTATTACTGGATACTAAAACTTGTAGACAGAAGAGGGACAGAGGAACATGGTATAGTTACTATTGTTGATAAGAGATAATTGTTAATTTTGGTATGAACATATTTAATGTCTGTTCATACAGATTAAAATTAGCTTGTGAATGTGAAAAAGCTATTTGTTTTTGGCTTTTGGCAATTAGCTCAAAATTAAAGAAATATCAAAATACATTTTTCTAACCGCTAAGGGCTAACAGCCAACAGCAAAATGATTCAGAATAAATAAATCAGCAAGTCCTGTAATCTATAAGGAATTCACAGTTTTCTTACAAACACTATATAGTTGTTTTGTTAAATAATATCCTATAAGACAGATAAATTTATATACGATAATAAAAAAAAGGAATGATAAATTTATCATTCCTTTTTGCATTTATAAAATTTAAAATTATTTAATACTTTTAAATTTTAGCCATTTCAACAATTTCATCATCAATAAGTATTCTTCCGCAGTATTCGCATACAATAATTTTTTTATGTGTTTTAATATCTAATTGTCGCTGAGGTGGAATTCTGTTAAAACAACCTCCGCAGGAATCTCTTTCTATTTTTGCAACAGCCAAACCATTTCTTGCCTTTTTTATTATTCTTTTATATGCTATAAGCAACCTTTCTTCTATAAGTTTTTGTTGTTCATTTGATTGTTTCACCAACTTTTTTTCTTCCTTTTCTGTTTCAAAAATAATATCTTTAAGTTCACTTTTTTTAATTTTAAGGTCATTTTTACGTTCTTTAAAATTTAGATTAGAATCTTCAATAGCTTGTTTTTTTGATTCATGTTCAAACTTATACTCTTTTATTTTTTTTTCACATAATTGTATTTCTAATCCCTGATATTCTATTTCTTTTGATAATGAATCATATTCACGATTATTTCTAACATTATCTCTTTGCTTTTCATATTTATTAATTAATGACTGAGATTCTTTTGTTTTATTTAAGTTAATATTAATATTATCTTTTAAAGAATTTACTTCTTCTTTATAATTAGAAACTCTTGTTTCCAAGCCGGCAATTTCATCTTCAAGATCTTGAACTTCAAGAGGCAATTCACCTCTGATAGTATAAATTTTAGCAATTTTAGAATCTATCTGTTGCAAAGCATATAAAGCTACAAGTTTTTTTTCTATTGAAATTTGCATTTTATCTCGTGGAAAAATTACTTTTTTTATAATCTTTGGCTCGTTTTCAACTTTTTTTATAGTTTTTTTAACAATTTTTGTTTTTACTGTCTTTTTTACAGGTTTCTTTGTTTTTGCTTTTACAACTTTTGATTTAGCTTCAACTTTTTTTACTGTTTTTTTAGCAATCTTTGTTTTAACTGCCTTTTTTACAGGTTTCTTTGTTTTTGCTTTTACAACTTTTGATTTAGCTTCAACTTCTTTTACTTCCTCTTTAGATGGATTACTTTTTTTTACAAATTTTGTTTTAGCTGTTTTTTTAGCCATTTTATTATAATTTTTAATGATTTTTTATATATAGTTAATTGGATTTGTATTTATTTTAGAAATAAAAATTGCAAAGTTAGGAAATTTTTTATTAATAATTAAATATAATAATTCTTTTGCAAATTGTTCACTTTCATAATGTCCAACATCAGCAATAATAATTTTATTATTTGCATCAAAAAATTGGTGATACTTAATATCAGCGGTAATAAAAATATCAGCATTTACTTTAATAGCTTCTTGAATTAAAAAACTGCCTGAGCCACCACAAATTGCCACTTTTTTAATTTTTTTTTCAAACAATTTTGTGTGTCTGATACATTTTGCGTTTAGGATTTTTTTTAATCTTAAAAAAAAATCTATCTCATTTTCTTCTTTTTCTAATTCACCAACAATTCCTGCTCCTATTTTATCAAATTTATTAATTAAAGGGTAAATATCGTAAGCTACTTCTTCGTAAGGATGAATTTTAAAAAGAGTAGTTAATATTTTATCCTCTAAATAATAAGGATAAATAGTTTCAATTTTAACTTCATCTTCATTATGTAATTCATTAATTTTTCCTACATAAGGATTTGCATTTTCCAAAGCTCTAAACGAGCCAGTTCCATTAGTATTAAAGCTGCAACAATCATAATTACCAATATGTCCTGCTCCTGCTTTAAATAAAGAATTTCTAACGTCATCTGCTTTATCTTTGGGACAAAAAGTTACTAGTTTTCTTAATAAATCTGCTTTTGGAAGCAAAACTTTTGTATTTTTTAAAGATAATTTTTTAGATAACATCCCGCTAACGCCATCAATTATATTATCTAAATTAGTATGTGCTGCATAGATAGAAATATCATTTTTTATTGCTTTTACAAGAATTTTCCCAACAATATTTTCCACATTTATCTTTTTTAAACTATTAAAAATCAGTGGATGATGTGAAATAATAATATCGCACTTTTTATTAATAGCTTCTTCTATGATATCTTCTGTAACATCAATACATATCAAAACTTTATTAATATCAGAATTATAGCTGCCTAAAATTAATCCTGAATTATCATAAGATTCCTGAATTTTATCAGGAGCAAAATCTTCAATACAATTAATTATTTCCTTTATCTTCATTAAAGATATATTAATTTATAACTATTTAGGTATCAGGCAATTGCCTGATTAATAATTTAATATTACATATTTATATACTTATCAGTCCCCAGTCCTCAGTCAGCAGTCCTCAGTCAGCAATTTTTATTTGGCAACAATTCCATTATTTATACTTTTTAGGATTTTGAATCATATGATTTAATAAGCGTCCAATTTCTTCAGATCGTCCATTAAATTCATCAAATTCTTGTTTTGATATATATTCACAGGCAAGTGAAAAATCAAGCCAAACCTGAGTTTCTGTATTTTCCATATCTGAATCAGAAATTTTACTTACGAAATGGGCTTCATATAAACGTTTACGATATCCTTCACCAACATTTGAGCAAACAGATCTTGAGGATCTTCTAATCTGATTGGTCAAAGAATAAAGTTCGTCTTTAGGAAATTTTTTGCTAATATGATAAATATCCATTGCAAGAGCAAATGCTTTTTTATATACAGTTAAATTTCTAAATCCTGTTGCCATTGTGGTTTAAAACTTTTTTTTATTATTTACATTATTGCCGACTGTTGACTGCAGATTGCCGACTACATAGTATTTAAGCAGAAGCTATTAACCCCGTAGATAATAATCAACGGGGTAAACATTTTTATAAGATGAATAGTTACATTAATTTAAAAAAATAGAAGCTATATATTATTTTTTTATAAATTCGCAAATTTAATATTATATTTAAATTTTTAACATTAATTATTTATATAAATTAGATAATGAAACAATATAAAAAAATAAATAATTCTTTAGGATGGTTAATATTTGCAATCGCATCTACGGTATATATAATAACATCTGAGCCAACAGCAAGTTTTTGGGATTGTGGTGAATATATTGCTACAGCGTATAAAATGCAGGTAGGACATCCTCCCGGGGGACCTCTATTTCAAATAATAGGTAGATTTTTTTCCTTGTTTGCTCTCGGTAATACAAGTATGGTTGCCCGCATGATAAATACTATGTCTGCTCTTTGTAGTGGTTTTACAATTTTGTTTTTATTTTGGTCAATAACAATGCTTGCCAAAAAACTTGTTGTAAAAACAAAAGAGAATATAACAAAAGGAGATTTGCTTGCAATATTTGGAAGTGGTGTTGTAGGTGCATTAGCTTATACTTTTTCCGATTCTTTCTGGTTCTCTGCTGTTGAAGGCGAAGTTTATGCTATGGCTTCCCTGTTTACTGCTGTTGTTTTTTGGGCAATACTAAAATGGGAAACTTTGGCTGACCAAAGACATTCACTTAGATGGATAATACTGATTTCTTATCTTATTGGCTTGTCTATTGGTGTGCACCTGTTAAGTCTTCTTGCTATTCCGTCTATTGTATTTGTAGTTTATTTCAGAAAGTATAAAACATCAAAAAAAGGAATCATTATTACAGCAATTCTTTCATTTATAATCCTTGGATTTATACAATCCGGTATAATACCGTGGGTTATTGCTCTTGCAGGAAAATTTGAATTGTTTTTTGTTAATACTATCAGATTACCGTTTAATTCTGGCACAATAATTTATTTTATACTTATAATTGCTCTTATAGTTTGGGGATTAAAATATACACGCAAACATAAAAAGGTTATTCTTAATACCATAATACTTTGTTTTACTTTTATGTTAATAGGTTATTCAACATTTTTTATTCTTGTTATTCGTTCAAATGCTAATCCACCAATAAATGAAAACAGTCCTAAAAATGCAATAAGTTTATTGGCTTACCTAAATAGAGAGCAATATGGTGATTGGCCTAAGTTTTATGGACAATATTATAATGCTCCTTTAGATAAAAACAAACCATATAAAGACGGTAATCCTGTTTATACAAAAGACATAGAAAAAGGGATATATGTTATAACAGATGATAGAAAATCCATTATACCAAATTATGACAAAAATTTCTGTACTTTATTTCCAAGAATGTGGAGTCCTCAAAGTAATCATATAAAAGGATATAAGAGTTGGGGAAAGGTAGAAGGAACGCCTATAACTATAACAGGACAAGACGGAAGGATAAAGACCATATATAAACCTAAATTCTCAGAAAATTTAAGATTCTTTTTTAGCTATCAATTAGGATTTATGTATTTCCGTTATTTTATGTGGAACTTTGCAGGAAGACAAAATGATATTCAGGGATATGGTGGCGTTTTAGACGGAAATTGGCTCAGCGGTATTAAATGGCTTGATGAGAAGAGGTTAGGTCCTCAGGATGATTTGCCTGATAGTATGACGGAAAACAGAGCAAGAAATAAACTTTTTTTGTTACCTTTTATACTTGGAATAATTGGACTTTTATATCAACTAAATCGCGGTCATAAAGATTTTATAGTTGTCTTATTATATTTCCTCTTTACAGGTTTAGCTATAAATATATATCTAAATATTGTTCCGTATCAGCCCCGTGAACGTGATTATGCGTATGCCGGCTCATTTTATGTATATGCTATATGGATAGGATTAGGCGTTTTGGCTTTATATGATGTATTTAAAAAAGCTGTTAAGCCGATGTTCTCTGCTATCATTGCAACATTACTATGTTTGGTGTTGGTTCCTTATGTAATGGCAAAAGAAGAATGGGATGACCATGACCGTTCAGGCAGATATACCTGTCGTGATTTTGCTGCAAATTATCTGAACTCTTGCGCTCCTAATGCCATATTATTTACTAATGGTGATAATGATACTTTTCCTTTATGGTATGACCAGGAAGTTGAAGGCATCCGCACTGATGTAAGAGTTGTTAACTTAAGCTTGCTCAATACTGACTGGTATATAGATCAAATGAAACGAAAAGCTTATGATTCGGAATCTGTACCTTTCTCTATGACAAAAAATCAATACAGACAAGGAACACGCGATATTGTTTATATTCAGGAAAATCCAAATGTAAAAGGATATGTAAATCTTAGAGAACTTATAGATTTTGTAGCAAGTGATAACCAAGCTACAAAGTTAGCAACATATAGCGGAAGAGATATTAATTATTTTCCAACAAAAAATTTCCGTATCCCTGTTGACTCTGCTACTGTTGTTGAAAATGGCACAGTATCAAAAAAAGAAATTAACAATATTGTCCCTGCTATTGAGTGGAAATTTAAAAGAAATTATGTACAAAAAAATCATTTAATGGTTCTTGACCTGCTTGCAACAAACAATTGGAAACGACCGGTATATTTTGCAATTACCACAGGAGGCGACAGTTACATTGGACTTGAAGATTATTTTCAGCTTCAAGGATTAGCTTATCGCTTGGTTCCTGTTGAAACTAAAAATATAGACGGACAAACAGGCAGCATAAACACAAAAGTAATGTATGATAATTTGATGAATAAGTTTAAATGGGGCAATATACAAGACCCACATGTATATCTCAATCAGGATAATATGAGAATGATAATGAACCTTAGAAATAATTTTGCCCGTTTGGCAAATGCTCTTATTATACAAGGCAAAAAAGATTCTGCTATTGCTGTCTGTGACAGATGCATAAAAGTAATGCCTGAAAAAACTATACCTTATGATTATTTTGTATTACCAATATCTGAGACATACTATAAAGCAGGCAAAATAGATAAAGCTAATAAAATAACCGAAAAACTTATTTATAAATATGAGCAGGAACTGAGATATTATTCTTTGTTTGAAAATGAAGATGCAGAAAAAGTTAAAGATGAAGTACAACGAGCTTTGTCTGTAATATATAGAATAAACAGAGTTACTACAAAATATAAACAAGATACCTTGATAAAAAAATCAGACGAAATTCTTCAGAAATATTATCCCAGTAAATAACTTTTTTGCAATATTATACCTTGACTGGTAAGATTTTGAGGATTTCCGTATTTTGATTATCAATACAACTATTTATAATTAATTGTAATGACATAATTGTAATCTGCCTCTGCGGTGGCAGACAGGTCAGGTAAAATTACTGTTGATATATAATACAAATTAAAAAATAAGTCCTTTTTTACTAAGCCATTCATTTTAAATGCATTTTGTTAATTCTCCATATATAATTAAAAAGCTATATAAACAAAATTTGATATGGGAAATACACAGTAAAGAAAAAAACATATATCTTACTTTTGATGATGGACCTAATCATGAAACCAGTATATGGATATTAAAGACATTAGATAATTTTGATGCTAAAGCCAGTTTTTTTTGTGTTGGTAATAACATAAAAAAAAATCCTGATATATTAAAAAAAATCTTAGCTGCAAAACATACTATAGGAAATCACACATTTAATCATATTAATGGCTGGAAAACAAAAACAGATGATTATATAAAAAATGTTTTAAAATGTAATAAATATATTGAAACATCTCTGTTCCGACCACCTTATGGTAAAATAAGACCTTTACAAATACATAGATTAAAAGAAAAATATAATATCATTTTATGGTCAGTATTAAGTTATGACTTTGACAAAAATGTTACTAAACAAGAATGCCTTAAAAATGTTATTGCTAACACAAAAAAAGGTTCAATTGTAGTTTTTCATGATAACACAAAAGCAAAAGACAACCTTTTTTATGCTCTTCCAAGATTTTTAGAATATTTTACTAAAAAAGGATATAAATTTAAAGCTTTAACAAGAGAAATTTGTAATCAAAAAGATTGAAACGATTTTTATACTTTGAGTGGTTATATTTTGCACTTCGGCAAGCTCAGTAGAGCCGTAATATAATTTGTCATTTAGCTTCGCTGTCATTTATGGTCATTTGGCTTCACTGTCATTTAGTTGCTTATTGACTATTTAATGACAATCAAAGACAACTAATGACAATTAATGGCTATATGTTAAAATTATAATTGTTTTCAGGCAACTGCCTGATAAATTAGATCAAATTATTACCGAGCAGAGTATAACATTCAGAAATAATTGCAAAATGCAAAATTGTTAAATTATTGAATGGATTAAAAATCAATGACCTCGATATGCTTCGCTACGGTGCAGTCCTAATGACAACAAATGACAACGAAGCCAAATGACTGACTATTTAATCAATGACTAATAACAATATAGATAACTAAATATCAACCAAATACAAAGATATAAACATATGAAGATTGTTCAAACAGCAGAACGAACCAGTGAATTAAAACCATCCGAGAATGTTATATATCACAGACATTTAATAGCTTATAAAGAGGCAGCCAAATTAATAAAAGGGAAAGTTTTGGAAATTGGTAGCGGGCAAGGATATGGTATAAAAATATTAGCACCTAATTCTGATAAGTATGTGGCTATTGATAAATATAAAACAAATATTGATAATCAATTAAAATTAAATAATAATATAGAATTTCATCAGATAAAAATTCCACCATTAACTAATATTCCTGATAATTATTTTGATTATGTTGTAAGTTTTCAGGTTATTGAACA